>JBDSEC010000503.1:0-8344 GCA_039920205.1 Pyrinomonadaceae bacterium | reverse complement strand
TTGAACACCGGTTCGTACATTTTTCTATTAGAAGCGAGCGATCTAGCTGCCGTTTTGATGGATAAGGTCGATGGGATCGCCGAATATGAAAATCGAAGATATTCGCCTGATCGACCAGTCACCCGATAACGACACGGGTGTCGATCTGTTGCGCGCGATTGGCCGTATTGACAACGTATATACATTGGCGCTAGATTTACACTAAGCAAGAATGTCGGTTTCACGTTAGTCGAGATCGCGTTTGAGTGGGATAGCGAAAAGGCAGCGGCAAATCTTCGCAAGCATTTGGTTTCCTTTGTAACTGCCTGCGAGGTCTTCTTTGATCCCTTTTTTCGAGTGGTTGATGCCGGTGTTGTTGGAAAGCAGCGCGTAGCCGTCATTGGTATGACGAAGCGCTGGCGAATCCTGTTTGTCGAATATGTCGAATTGGAAGATCGATTTCGCATCTTCTCGGCCCGGCCCGCTATCAAAGCTGAACGATTGTTATATGAAAATCGATAAACTAAAAAAGCGCCTAGTCAAGGACCGCGCGATGTCCACGATTAGTTTACGAATACCGGAGGGCGTGGTTGACGATCTGAAGGATATCGCGCCTCGATTGGGTTTTTCCGGCTATCAGCCTTTGATCCGGGCCTACATTGGTCAGGGCTTACGGGCGGACCTGGAACGGCTTGACGAGAATCCGGAAGTTTCACATTTGGTTGAGAGCTTACGCCGTCTCGGAGTTAAAGAGGAAATGTTAGCTTCTGCACTGGCGGAGCTAAAAGGAACCTCCGAAGCGGCGTAGGTAGCATGAATTTCGTCGCTGCATCCACTTTCTGTCATGACTTCAGTCTCCGAAACAGCTATTCAGATTCCTTTGTCAAGTTGGCAGGACCCGCAAGGCGACGTCGTGCTCCGCTACTCGCGGGAGGAATGTCTCGTTTACTTTGGCTGTTGGAATTCAGCCGGCGAACCGACAAATTTTCTATCAAGATTGACCTTCCACAACGCTTGCGCGGTTCGTGGTGTTCGTGTCGAGTTCTTGCCATATCGTGTGGTCGGTCCGCCGCAGAAGTCAGCAATATATGTGGTCCAAAACTCTACTTGGCTCAACGAAGTGAACTTGCAAAGCGATAGGCATTATCCCGAATCACGGAATCGGGATACGTCGACTGCTCAGCATTTTGTCGTTTGCGGGCATGATAACTATTACGACATTATCGCGACGGGATTTGACGAGACCCTAATCCCGGAAGCCGAAGCGGGCGACCTTATTAGACTTATTGAGGACGCCTAGTCGGGCGACCTAAGACAGCGTTACGCGATGACTCAAAGTTCTACCACTACCAGGTCAGCTGTTCACATCTTTATTATTATTGTTGCGTTGTCGCTGTGGGTTAATGCGACGCTGGGCGTGCAAACCTCGACTCCCACGCTGGACCAGCAGGTCCAGGCCGGCTTTACTGCGCTGAAAGCGAAAGACTGGAAACTCGCCCAAGCAAGCTTTGCCGGGGCGGTTAAAACCTTCGATGCCAAGCCCGCCGCGTCGGCGTTGATAATGTCTAAATTGTCGCCGCTGGATAGCGCCCCGGTGGTCGTAACAAAAGACGGAAAGCCCACGGATGTAGCGGCCGAGGTAAATGGTTTTCGGAAGGTCATGGGTACACAGCAGGCGTTGTATGAATTCCTGGCTTTTAGCGCGCAACTGGCCGGGGATGGCGCTACCGCCCAAGAATATCTGGCGAAGGTCGATGAAATGCGCGGCGTCATGTGGGAAAGATCGTGGGTGGCGTTGATCCCCCAGATACATACACTCTTCTACGGCCAACTAACAGCCGAGACCAGTGAGAATTATGGCAAATACCTGCTATCCGCCGGCGGAATGTTATTGGCGATCGATGATCCCGCGGGGCTAAAAGTGATCCGCCAAGCGAAATTAAGTTTGCCGAAGGACCCCGCGGTGCCGGCGCAACTGGCTTCCTATCTGATCGTGCATGACGATCCGGCGGGCGCAAAGACAGAAGCGAAAGCGAGCCTAGCGCTTGACCCCAACCAGGCTTCGGTGTTGATCGATCTGGCGACGGCGAATTGGCTGTTGGGTGATCTAGAGGGTGCGGCCGTAAATGCGAACCAGGCCGCCGGGTTGCGGCCGCAAATGCCCGGGCCGCACGCTACGCTGGCCTTCGTCGCGCTGGAGAAGGGCGACCTGCCGACCGCAGTGCGCGAAGCCGAATTGGGTAACAAACTCGGTAACGGGCATCAGTTCTTCAAATCATTGTGGGCGGTCTGTTTGGAGGCGTCGGGCGATCACGCGCGGGCGGTGAAATTGATGAACGAAGCTTGGCCGGGGGGCGCTCCTGATCTTGATCAATTAAAGCAATGGTTCTTCCGCCGCAGGGCGCTGGAACTCGCGCGGCGATTCGTGAAAAATGGGCCATAGATCCTTCTCCGTAAATTGAATGAAGTGCTAGGTAACCTTCGCAGGGGTCTTGTCTGCGTGGATGAAGGCATTCAACCAGCCCGCGTTTTGGGCGGCATAGAATAGCCGTGGGTGCAGGTTTTACGGAACCCACGGTTAGCGCGGCACAGTCCGGAGCCCGCTTTTTGGGCGGCAGAGACTCGCAAGTTTCGTCACCCACAAGTGTGGAACACGGGAAAGACCTTAAGCCAATTCATGATCAAACTCACTATCCAACACGCTGATCAGGAAGACATCGGCGACGAACTCGGTCCGGTTGATCTGTCGCAAGCACTGCTGGCGTTTCGCGAGTTCCCGTGGGCCGAACAAAAGGCCCAGTCCGATGAGTTGCAGCTATGTTCGCCTGGCCTGTATCTCGAAGACGAAAACGACGGCTCAAAGTTCTTCGCTGCCGTTTTGGCTAACGACGGGATCGAATTCTTGCTTCAATTCGAAACCGGCGTTGAATACGAAGGTTGGACACTTTTTGGAAAGCGTCTGAAAAAGCGATGGACAATTATCCACTCGTACGATCATGACCTGGCAAGTGCGGAGCAGGCGGTCGAACTTTTCTTCACTGATAGAAAAAATTGCAGCTGCTGATCGAATCGAAGACTGACAATTTGTGACGAATGGTTTTCCGGCGGATTTGTAGGGATCGACGAGATGGGTTTTCACGCAAAGGCGCCCAGCCGCAAAGACGTAAAGTTGGTCGAACCGGTCTTTGCATCCTTGTGTGCAGTGTACCGGCCGCCTGATACCACTCAAAGTTAGCCATTGCGTGCAAGGTCGTATCGATTTAAGCTAGGGGTGGTAACGGTTGGACTGACGCGGAGATTGTAATTATGAGTACGGCAAAAGAAGAAGTCAGAGCTTTGCTTCACCGCCTTCCAGACAACTGCTCGCTGGAGGATATCCAGTACCATCTGTACGTTATTGAGAAGGTGCAGCATGGACTTGAGGTCGCTGAGCGGCAGGGCACTCTGTCTCAAGCACAGGCCGAGAAGCGAATGGAAAAATGGCTTACCGAGTAGAGTGGTCGCCAAAGGCTATCGAGGATCTCGAGGCCACAGCAACCAATACTACCGAAGATTCAACATCGTATGCTGCCTCCGTCGTGAGGAAAATTCGTGATTGAACGCGAACGCTTCAAAAGTTTCCAAACCTTGGCCGTGAAGTGCCCGAGTTCAATGATCCGCTTATGCGAGAAAAGTTCGCTTACAGTTGTCGAATTATTTATCGCATAGTGGATTCGACGATTACTATCGCTGCCGTGATACCTGGAAGTCGGCTTATGAAACGCGAGTTGTTCGACTAATCGAACCGCCTCCGTATTTCGTGAGAACGACTTGTTTTCCTTCACTTGCTTAGATACTTCATTCCCGTATCACACATGATCGTCACCACGGTCGCGTCAGGCCCCAGTTGCTCGGCCAAACGCAGCGCGGCGATGACGTTGGCACCGGTGGATGTACCCGCGAACAGGCCTTCCTTGCGCGCCAATCGCGTTGCCATCGCCACTGCGTCCGCGGTCGAAACCGGCTCGATCTGATCGGCGATGTTTTCCTGCCAAAGGGGCACGACAAAACCGGCCCCGACCCCATCTATCTTGTGCGCTCCGGTCGCGCCGCCCGAAAGTACCGGCGATTCGGCAGGCTCGACTGCCACGATCCTTGTCTGTTTGTTATGCTGGCGTAGACCTTCCGCAGTGCCGCGCAATGAGGCCGCGGTGCCGACGCTCTGAACAAAGCCGTCGATCCGGCCATTCGTCTGCGTCCAGATCTCTTCCGCCATTCGGTGATAGGCGGCAAGCTGGTCCGTATTGTTAAGTTGGTCGGTCCAAAAACCGCCGGTCTCGGCAGCAATTATCCGGGCGGCTTCGACCATATCCCGGGTCAACTGCGCAGTCATGCCGCCACCTACACTAGGTACGATCGTAAGCTTCGCGCCCAGCATCCGCATATGCTCAAGCTTTTCCCGGGCGAACGCGTCAGAGGTAACGAGGTCCAGCGGATAGCCTTTGACGGCACAGACCAGGGCCAACGAGACACCCGTACTGCCTCCCGTATATTCGACCACCGAACCACCCGCGGATAATCGCCCATCCGCTTCGGCTGTTTGGATCATAGCCAGGGCGGGCCGGTCTTTCATACTCCCCGTGGGGTTTTGATCTTCAAGTTTAAGTAAAATGCGCGCACCGTTTGCCGGAACGATCACACGTAAGGACAACAAAGCAGTGTCGCCAATGCAATGGAGGATGTCCGGTTGAAGGTCGTTCATGGTCTTGGTTCGCTTCGCGCTGCAAAATTCGTAACTAGTGGTAAAACGAAACGCAGTGCCGAAAGGTTCGCTTTCAACACTGCGTTTCGGGTTGAACTAGACCAGGCAACTACGGCGCGTAGGCGGCCGGCACCGGTAGATCACTGCTGTTGCCGAACGGCTGGGCCACCATCGCGCCGTCTAGGCTGCGCAGGATGTACCACATGCCGGTCGAGGGCCGGAAGACGCCGATGTCGGTACGGCTGTCGCCGTCGTATTCACCGGGAACGGCCAGGTCGCCGTTGGTGCCGAAGATGAATGCGGTCAGGTGGCCATCGACGCTGGACCGGATATACCAGGCTCCATTCGAAGGACGGAAGACCGCCACATCCGCGCGCCCGTCGCCGTCGAAATCACCCGAAACCGGTTGATCGCCATTCAAGCCCCAGCCCATCGCCGTGACACCCATTTCGGAACTGCGCAGGATATACCAACCGCCGTTCGACGGACGGAAGACCGCCACATCGGTTCGGCCGTCGCCATCGAAATCGCCTGATATTGGCCGGTCACCCGGGCTGCCCCAAGTGAACGCCATCAACGCGCCATCGGAACTGCGCTGGACATACCAACCACCGGCCGACGGGCGAAAGACCGCCAAATCGTTGCGGCCATCGCCATCAAAATCTCCCATGATCGGAATGTCGGTGCCGAATCCCCACTGCATTACCGTGGTCGTCCCGCCCGAACTGGGTGTTACCCGCCAGGTTCCGTCCGCCGGACTAAACGTCGCCAGGTCGGTCATCCCGTCGCCATCATAATCGCCCTGAACATTTACGTCGCCCGGGTGGCCCAAACTCTGCGCGAACAGATCGCCGCCGCCGCTGGGCAGGGCGTACCACATACCCGTGCTGGGCCGGAAAACCGAGATGTCGGAACCACCATCTCCGTCAAAGTCGGCGCGGGCAGTCGCGGCGCTGCGGATCAGTCCACGTATCTCGCCCGCCGGATTACCGGTCGTGCGGACGTTGAAATACCACTTACCGGCGCGCAGATCGGCGATCTGTGCGGCGGTTACGGTAAACGTCCGGCCGGGAATCGAGCCCGTGTTGGCGGTCGGGTTGATGCCCAGATCAAAGATCACCGGACCGTTCTCGCCGGGCAGGGCCGGGCCGCTGATGCTGGAACCGGTCTGGGCACTGGAAAGATTGAAAACACCCAAGAAAACTTGGATCTGTGTCCCGGTCGAATTCAAAACGATATGGCCAAACCCAATGCCAGGGGTTTGTACTGCGGGTACTACCTGCGCGCCATTCAAACGCGCGCTGAATAGGGTGTTATGCGCTGGCGGTGGTGGCGGCGGCGGTTGGGTCGAGAAGGTGCCCGCCACGACCAGGGCTGCACCGTTTCGGATCACAACCTGATCGCCCACATGTGCGATCGGCGCTGCTGCGTCGCGCAGGTCCAATGCGCCTGCATGCTGATTGATCGTCAAGTGGCCCACGACCACGCCGACCAGGTAAACATCCAGCAAGGTACCGTCCGGCACGTTGACCCCAGAAACGTTGACCTTGAACATCCGGATCGGAAGCGTCGTGGCATTGGCCGGGCCCATATAGTATTCGGCCAATCCTTGCGCACCCGGGAGCGGATTAGCGACCGGAGAACCAAGTGGAGCATAAAGATGCACTGCTGGCGTGCCGGGAGTAGGTGTCGGAGTTGCGGTGGGCGTCGGCGTTCCTGAGGTGTCTAACTGGAACATGCCCGAGAGTAGGATCAAATTCCCGCTTCTGATGAAGATCGTTTGACCGGGAGTCACGAAAGGAACAGGCTCGTTCCCGACCGTGTCCAAAATCAATTCACCGCCGCCCTGTGCGTTCAACGTGATCTGTCCAATGGACGCATTGCCAATCTGCACATCCAATGGCGCCGTAGCGGTGGGAGGATGAACATTACTGACATAAACCGCCAAGGTCCGCCGATTCTGGGCGTAAGTCTGATACTCGGCGTGCCCGGTCGCGTTACTGCCCGCCGGAACGCTGGACAAAACGGCGACCAGCCGTAGATTGTTGGTACCGCTCTGTGCGCTGCTGCTATTCAGGAAATAGACCGGCACGACCACCCAGACCAAGACCGCAAACGCTACTGGCCAAACAACGCGAAAATTTAGCGACAAATTCGGAGCAATGCGACGCATAATAAACTCTCCCTCAACGAAGTGGTTGGCGGCCGGACGATACGGCGTCGGCGGGCCGGGGCTAAATATAAGTTAATGAATAATGCCGGAATGGAGTCGAGCCGTATCTTGCTGCGAATAATATAGCAAAACGAACACCAATACCAAGTCAATCTGGCCCAATCGCCGGCCGATGTTTGCCCCCGACAAAAGGCGTGCGGGCTTCCCCACTTTTGCCAAAACGTGGATGTTGAGATATAAGCCGAACGGCGTTACTATGCTCCCGCAATGCCATAATTGTTCTAGCTCAACCCTAGTCGAAAAAAGGACGAATATGCCAACACGAATCTTTGTCGTTGCCGCCGGTACTATTTGCTTGCTGATGGTTTGGTGGATAGTTGGGCCAGTGGACCCGTCCGCATCCGCCGCTATTAACCGTCCTAATGCTACCGGGCCGGTGGTGGAAACAAGCCAATGTAACGGACCCGATCTGTCGCTAGTTCAAATCGACTCGGGCATCGAAATGGGCGGCATTGCCTGGTGGGATTATGCCTTCAAGAACCAGGGGTCGTCGGCCTGTACCTTGAACGGTTTCCCCCGCGTTCAATTATTGAACGCGCGCGGCCAGGTGGTCCATTCAAAGATGGTGCAGAACGAGGATGCTACGCCGGCCTCCGTGACCATCGAGCCGAAGCAACAGGCCCAGTTTCGTCTTCGATATAATAACGGTAGTCGCGGCCGAAAGGGGACGCACTGCCTGGCATCGGTTTCGCGGCTTCGGATCCAGGCGCCCGGCACCACGCGTTGGTTCAGACGCAATGACAAGATCGATCTCTGCGACCTGGTTCGGGTGAGCGAGATATATCTGCCCCCAGCACAGTAGCAGCAGCAATTGATTGACCCGATTTCCAACCACTCCACGTTACGAAAGGCAAATTTCTATGTTAAAGCGATCCGGTTTAGCATTTGCGGTGGCCAGTTGTGCTTGGTTAATTATTTGGTTGATCGTTCCGGTGAACCAGAATGCCGCGGCGGCAAAGGCCGCGCCGAATTCGGTATTCAGTATCTGCCAAGGCGCGAATTTGTCACTGCGGTATATCGATACGGACGCGGCCATGGGTGGCGTGCGCGGTGCTTCGTACGCGTTCAAGAACAATGGTTCGGCCGCCTGCACCCTATCGGGGTTTCCGCATCTTCAATTATTGAACCGGTACGGTCATCCGATCTGGGTGAATCACATTATCCACTCGGAGGAACCGCCCGGAATTGTGACCTTGGCGCCGGGCGGCGAAGCGTTCTTTAGTATTCAATACAACGAGGGCGGCGCCGGGCATGTTGGCCCGCCGTGCCCATCGGTCCGCCGGATCAAGGTCAGAGCGCCGGGAACCAAAAGGTGGTTTAGCCGTCGAGACCAGATCTCTCTTTGTTCCGATGTGACGATCTCACCCGTCGCAGCTGCGGCTGAATAACAT
>JBDSEC010000502.1:0-10968 GCA_039920205.1 Pyrinomonadaceae bacterium | reverse complement strand
ATCGAGGTGTAATGGGCGGTCCAGCGAAGTTCGCCTTCGAACTTTGCGATGCTGGAAAGAGATAATGCGCCTAACTCGGTAATTCCTGATGCCGTGCGGACGAAATATTCGGCCGCCTGGGACTCTTTACCAAAGCAAGCCCGGCCCCGGTAATTCTTCAAATTCAAAACGCCTCGCCGATAATTATATATGATCGAAATCGCGTCCGCCGGCGACACGTGCCCATAGTAAATGCCGTGCGGAAAGCAAACCACATTCGAAGCAAACCGGTCGCCGCCCACGTGTGAAACCTGCCACGTCCCTTCGGGTTCGTGCTCCTTCATTAGTTTGTAGGTGGGAAAGCCGAACTTGGCGCAGCACTTATCGTGACGACCGTGCGTACAAACCAAAAAGAGCGGGTGATCCACGATCTCGGACCCCGGGATCAGGCGTCCAGCGGCCAATCCGCGCAGGTCCAGATCAAGCATCTGTTCATAACTCTCAAGTATGATCCGATAAGTGATCGAATCTTGCTCGCGCACCGAAACCACGAAGAGCGTTATGTGATCCGGGTATTTCCGGTCCTGCTTGATCAGTAGGGTCTTGGCGCGGAGCGGCGGCCGGGTAAGTTCTTCTAATTGGTCTTTCACCTGGTCCGGCAGCGTGCTGTCGGTGATCGCGCGCGGCTCCCAGCCCCCCGGATACTCCAAAAGAATAAAAGTTTCCGCGGTGACGCCGGTGCCAAACAGATTCTCACCCGCCTGCCGCGAGAGGTCAGAGCAGAAGAAGTGACGATGGACCAGCGGGTTGAGCATTAGGTGTTAATGGGCAGCAAAACCGCCAAACCTTCTTTGATCAGTTCTTGTAACAATCCGCGTAGCGTGGAACGGTCCAATTGTTGCCCCACCCGATCGGCCAGATCGTTAAAGGCCAGGCTCTCGCCAGAGTTAAGCAATTCAAAGAGGGGGCGGGCCGGCGCGGCAAAACGCCACACGCGCGACGCAGCCGTGAAGCTGAATGCGGTATCCGCCTCATCGACGAATTTAAGCGATCGGGGAGATGCCATCCGGACGCGAAAATCATCTGAGGGAGGAAGTAGGTCGGAAGTCGGAGTGAACGGGAGTCCCAAAACCGCTCGCGGTTGCACGCGCGCGTCTCGCGATTCGAAGTATTCTTCGATCAGACGATCATCAAAGCGTGAGATCAATTCCGACCGCATTCGCGCCCCATGCTCTTTCCTTTGTTCCGCCGAGTTGAAACGTGGAAGGTCCTGCCGAAACAATTCACTCGACCGCATTTCATCCTGAAGCCAGCCCAGCAGATCGACGCCCGTACGGTTATGAATTCCGACCGTTAAATGTAACGTTGGTTCTATAAGCGGCAGCGCGCCGTGCCACCAACCACGCGGTATGTAAAGCAGATGGCCGTCGGAAAGAATACCTTCCCAAACCGCGCGCTCCGGCCTCTCCGTATTCCGTTCGGCATCGCGTCCTAGCGGGTAGAGCCGCGTCGGACCGCGCACTTCCCATTTCTTTTGTCCGTAAAGTTGAAGGATCAGAACGTCATGATCGTCCCAATGAAGATCGAACCCAGGCGAACTCTGCCATCCGGCGTAAGCATTGACTTGAATGTGTTCTCCAAATGTCCGTTCCAGACTCTCGGCTAGCCGCGTGAGCGGTTCATACAATTCATCGGCCGCGTCCAAGATCAGGGTGGCCCCTTCGCGCAACTTATCGGTCAGCTCGCGCGCCTGCAAACGGGGAATCGGACCTTGGCCGGCGCGCTTGCTGGGCGCGTGCCGGAGATAGGCTGAGACCGGTACTTGTTTGCCTTCAAGAAACAAACGGAGGCGAGGAGAATCGAGGCGGTGTTGACGCAGGATCAGGTTCAGGGAATCCCAGGGTAGCAGCGCGGAAAATTTGCCGGGCTGACCCGGGACGACTAGCAACGTCCTTCCGAAAGTAGAACGAAGAAACTCCGCTGAACCACAAGGCGCCAAAATTTCGGCCAGATCTTTGGGCGCCTTGTCGTTCATTGGATTTGATAGTTCCTATTCGCCGTCCGTGCCGTCGCCGTCGGTTCCATCGGTGTCGGTGGAATCGCCCGTTGAATCGCCATCGGTGCCATCGCTGGCGTCGCCATCAGTACCATCCGATTGGGCCAACGAATAATGGTTTGCGGCGGCCTGAAGCGGCTCGGAACCAAGAAATAAACTCTTTCCCCGAAACTCGGCGGCCGAATCGGCGGTCATATTTGTTTCTTCCATATTTCCCTCCACATTTTCCGATCTGATTGAAGATCCCGTAAATCTAAAACAAAAACTGATCGATATCGGTACGGAATCGGTCTTAGCGGGTCGCTAAAAGTGGATTCCCGAAATTATCGATCGGTCTCTGCGCTTCGGGGGAATCGAGGTTAATTTCTCATATAAACTGAGAGGTGGCAACTGAGGCCGAAGCGGAGGACTATTCATTGAAAATATTCTTTCCAGAACTGATCAAGAACTCACTGGCATACACGTTCTCAGCGCCATCAGGAGCTCCGCTGCCCGTCCCAAAAGCCGCGAGCATATACGAGGGTGAAACTTGTGTTGAGCTGGATTTGTCGGTGTTGCGCTGGCCGATTGGAAGGTGTAATTCTTGCGAACTGAGCCAATTGAAGACCCAGCTCGGCTGCTGTCCAGTGCGGTGAGGCTTGCCTCACCGGCGCGTCTCTTTTGTTTTGGCGGCTAGGCCGCGAATTGATTCCGGGAAAAGAACATTCGCGGCAAGCCGCACAATGAGAAAGATGTTCGGTGAGGCAAGCCTCACCGCACTGGGCAGCGGCCGAGCCGGTTCAAAGGTTGATTGTTGTTTCTGCATTGACGCCAATCGCTTCCGTCTCCGTATCGCAGGATATCTATGCCGATCGCCTGCTCACTCGTACCGCAAACATTCGATCGGATCTAACCGTGAAGCCTTGCGCGCGGGCCAGACGCCGAAGACCAAACCGACGCCGATCGAAACCACCAAGCCGGATACTACCGCCCAAGTGGGGATCTGTGCCGGCAGCGACGGAACCAGCAGCATAACCAGCTTGCTGATGCCGATCGCTAATACCACGCCGATCAAGCCGCCGAGAAACGTCAGCGTCATGGCTTCATATAAAAATTGCCGGACGATCTTTCCCCGCGTGGCGCCGATGGCTTTGCGAATGCCGATCTCCTTGGTTCGCTCGGTGACCGAAACCAGCATGATATTCATCACGCCAATGCCGCCGACCAAAAGACCAAGGCTCGAGATAGCGATCGCGATCAGCCCCACCATCGCGGTAATGCTGTCAAACTGCTCGATGAATTTATCGGCCGTCTTGATATCGAAATTATTCGCGGCATCAAAAGCGACGCCACGCCGGCGGCGAAGCACGTCTTCGGCATCGCTGAGCGCCTCTTGCACCTGGCCCGATCGCGCTTTGATCACCAGTAGCAGATAGCCTTTGGCGGGCGCGACCTTCTGGGCCGTGCGCAGGGGCATAAAGACCGCGTTGTCTTCTTCGTTCTCGCCAAAGAAACCGGCTTTGCGCTTTTCCAAAACCCCGATAATTTCCCAGGTAATGCCGCCCATCTTCACCATGGTTCCCACGATATGGGGCTCGCCCGGGAATAACGCGTCGGCGGCATTGACTCCGATCACCAGGACGTTACGACGTTGCTGATTATCCGCGTCGGAAATAAAACGCCCCTCACGCACGGTCACGTTGGCGATCGAGTCATAATTGGGACTCACGCCGCTGGTATTGCCCCAACGATAGTTCTTCTCCTGAAAATGGATATTGTCGTCGAACGGGCCACCGCTGTAACCCACGTTCTCGGCCACTTCGGCCACGTCCTCGACCGCCTGTGACTGGGCCAATATCGCTTGAGCATCTTCGACCGTTAGTGGTTTGCGCGTACGCTCGGAGCGATCTTCCGGGCCAAAGCCGGTCGAAAGATGGAACGCGTAAATGTTATTCGTCCCATACTCCTCGATCATTGACACGATGTTTTGGCGCAGTCCAGTGAGCATCGACGCGATCACAATGGCCGTCATGACGCCGATGACGATACCCATCACGGTCAGGAAGCTACGGAATTTATGCGAGCGTACGCTGTCGAGAGCCATTTTCAGCGTTTCGCCGATGACGACCTTTGGAAGAGTCATGATCTATACCTCTAAACGTGCGCCAACGCCACGATCGGATCCAATCGCGCGGCCTGGTAAGCGGGATACATACCAGCGAGGATGCCGATGCCGCTAGAAACAATGATAGATAGCAAAATATAGACGATCGTAATGGTCATGGTTATCCCGGCCAGCACCGATATCAACCAACAGATACCCGCGGCCAACAACAACCCCATCACGCCGCCAAAGGCGCAGAGCATCGACGCCTCGATCAAAAATTGCATCAAGATCTGCTTCTTCGAGGCGCCCAACGCTTTGCGCAGGCCCACTTCGAAGGTACGCTCGGTGACTGACACCAGCATAATATTCATCACCACGATGCCGCCCACGATCAGCGTGATCAAGGTGATCGGCACGACTACCGCCGCGATGCCGTTGGTAAACCCATCGATCTGATTGTTAATGCCTTCGACGTCCACCAACCCGAAATTATCTTCATCGGTACCGATCAGCTTTCGCTGATTGCGCAGCGCCAGACGCGCGTCCTCGATCGTCGCTTGAAAGTCGTCGCGGTTCTTGGCTTTGCCATGGATCTGCAAGCCGCCGCCGCGGCCAAATATTTGCTGATGCGTCGTGACCGGTATGTACATATGCCGATCGACCGATTCGCCAAAGAACGCGCCGCGCTTTTCTTCAACCCCCACCACCAGCATCGGCAGGCCGCGAACTTTCAAGGTTTTACCCAAGGCCTTTCCATCAGGGAAGAACTTCTCTTTGATATCCGCACCCAGGACACACACCAGGGCGGACCGCTGGACCTCGTCGGCCGTGATAAATCGTCCCTCGGCGATGGTCTTGTCTTCGATCTCGACCATGTTTTGGGTCGAGCCAAATATCTGCGCGGACGGGAATTCGATCCCATCCTGCTTCAGATCGGTCTGATTGGCGGTTTGCGCGCCCACTTCGGCACAAGTACGGCAATTGTCGACCACCGCCTGATAGTCTTCCCAGGTCAACTTTTTGTTGCGCTTGTTTCGGCGCTCGAATTCGTCGTCTTCTAGGCGGCCGGCAAAGGCCATCCGGGCGATCATAAAGTGGTTCGCGCCCAAGATCTTGGCTACCGTGCTGGTGACATAGGAATTCAACCCGCTGATCGAAGCGCCCACGACCACGACCGAGGCCACCCCGATGATGATCCCGATCAAGGTAAGAAAGGCCCGCAACTTGTGAGCAAAGATGGAACTGACCGCAATGCGGGCGGCATCGGAATAAAATGAATAAACTCGCTTCATAGCATTTATGGCTCGTATAAACGGACGATGTTGCTGTTTCTTGTACGCCTGATCGTCCCGGCAAGTTCGTGTTATTTAGTTAAAATGTTAGTTGCTTGACGCTGTTAATAAGACGCTAGGGTAGGACGTTTCATTAACCGCTTCAGTAAAAAAGTTGCGAAATGACCCTGGCGTGTCGTGAGCCTGGCGGTTCGCAGCGTGAATCGGGCAGCCGGTTAGGAGATTGAATGGCAATTATGTAACAGCTTGGTGGCACGAAAATAAAATTGGCGTCATTTACAAATACCACGGTTTACGCTTAGGATTGCTTTCGATTACCCCCCGACTCGAATAAGAATATGAAACCAACGGAAGCAAAAGATCCGGAAGACGGACGTGTGGTCTATCGGCGCCTGGAAGCGGGCAACGATGGACCTACTCAGGGTGCCGACGGCGGCGCTGGGCTTACCGGTTGGCGCCAATTGGCTCCCACTCTATGGCCGTTGATGTTGGGATTCCTGATCCTTTTGGTGTTGGTGTTTCTGTTGGGTATTCTCAGTGAGCGCGAACTTGAAGCCATGCGGAGCGGGGTTGGTAATGCCCAGTTAACCCTGGATGGGCGAACCGACCTCTTTAATCGCACCGAAGCGGCAGCCGAGCGACTAAACACAGAGGCGCGACTCCGGGCTGACCGCGAAGCCCGGAAGGAAGTGTTGCCACCCTTAGCGGTGAATGTAAGTAGCGCTCGCATTGAACTGAACGAACAGATCGACAAACTCAACAATCCATCGTTATTGGCGATACCTTCGTGGGTGAAACTTCATGATGACCTTCAGATCTTTTCTGACAGTACCAAAGAGCTGAATGTGTACGCGGCACAAGGGTTCGTGCTATTTCGCGGCCTGCGCGAAGATTTTGATGTGGTAAGTAAGGAACTTCAAGCGGAACGAACAAAAATCGACGCCGCCGGTGAAGACCTGCGCCAACGCGCGGTCCGCCGGGTTCGCCTGCTTTGGATCACCGCCCTGATATTAGGGTTTCTGGTCGTCGCCGGCACCGTGGGAGAGGTTCAAAAGCGATTTCGCCAAGTTAATCGCAGCGTCGAAAATGCTCGGCGCGAACGATTGTTCAGCACGCAGATATTGGAAGGCATGGTATCGGCCGTCGCCGCGATCGACGCCCGCGGCCGCGTGCGCAGCGCGAACGGTGTCTTCATGGAGATCTTCCCCCGTGCCAAGGTTGGCGTCTCGGTCCATGGCGAGATCGCGTTGAACGAATCGCTGCACTCGTTGGAAGCAGCCATCGCTCAACCGGTCAAGGAGGCGACCTATTTCGGCCGCTGCCGCGTTATGGTTGCCACCCGGGAGGAATCCGAGCGCACGTTTGACGTTTATTCTTCGCCGATCGAGATCGATAGCGAACAGGGACGCATTATCACCTTGGTGGATGTTACCGACGCCGTCGAAGCCGAAACCGTGATGCGCCGAAATGAAGCATTGGCGGCCGTGGGCCAAGCATCGGCTCAATTGGCGCATGAGATCAAAAACCCGTTGGGCAGTGTGCGGTTGGGTGTGTCAATTCTGCGTGATATGACCGACCGGCCCGATGCACTTAACACGATCGGATTAGTCGAACGCGGCATTGAGCATTTGAATAAGTTGGTGGTCGATGTTACTCAGTTCTCGCGTCAGCGCCCGTTGAACCTGGCGCCGGTTCAACTGGACGACCTGTTGGATGTTAGCTTGATGCTGGTCGAGGATCGAATTCAGGATAAAGACATTAAGGTCGTTCGCGATCTGGCGGAATCAGTTCAAGGCCGTTGGGACGAAGACCAACTGACTCAGGTATTCGTCAATTTGCTGGCGAACGGTATCGATGCCAGTAGCGAAGGCGCCACCGTCACGGTCTCAACCCGAAAGCTCGCGGAAAGCCGGTTGATCGAAAAAGCCCATCCAACGAGCCGGACTGAGGTTCATCGCAACTATGTTCGGATAGTGATCGAAGATACCGGTTCAGGCATGGATGCGGCCACGCAGGCGAAGATCTTCGAGCCGTTCTATACCACTAAAAAGCGGGGGACCGGCCTGGGACTGGCCGTCGTTAAACAGATCGTCGAGCAGCATGAAGGCGCGATCGCGGTCGAGAGCGAACCGGAAAAGGGGACTCGCTTTATCGTTGAAATGCCGCTGGTTCCGCACAGCGCCACGCTGATGGTTGATACCTCGCCGTCCCACGATCAGGTTGCGGCCAGTGATTCAAACGCCTGAGTTGCGGCGCCAATGGTCGCGTCAATTAGTTCGTCGGTGTGCGCCAGGCCGATAAATCCCGCCTCGAACTGCGATGGCGCCAAGTAAACACCCGCCAACAACATCGCGTGAAAAAACGTACCAAAAACGTCCCGGTCCGACCGATTCGCCGAGTCCCAGTCAGTTACCGGGTTCGCGGTGAAAAATATGGTCCACATTGAACCCACGCGATTTGTCTGAACCTGGATCCCGTTGTCCCGCGCGGCGGCAGTCAGGCCTTTCACCAATCGCTCGCCAGCGTCTTCCAGTTGCTGATACACGCCCGGTTGGCGTAACCGTTGCAGGGTCGCCAGCCCGGCGGTCATGGCGATCGGATTACCCGAAAGCGTACCGGCCTGATAGATCGGACCGGCCGGCGCTATATGCTCCATGATCTCGCGTGATGCTCCATAGGCACCCACCGGCAAACCGCCTCCGATGATCTTACCTAGCGTCGTGATGTCCGGTCGAACGTCAAAGAGTTCTTGCGCTCCGCCGCGCGCCAGACGAAACCCGGTCATGACTTCGTCAAAGATCAAGAGCACGCCAGCTTTGGTGGTAAGTTCGCGAATACCTTCCAGATATCCCGGATGCGGTATCACGCAACCCATGTTGCCGACCACCGGTTCAATGATGACCGCCGCCACGTCCGGATCGCTCGTCAGTGCCTGTTCCAAGGCGGGTAGATCGTTGTACGGAACGGTGATCGTATTTGCCGCCACTGCCGCTGTGACCCCGGGGCTGTCAGGCAAGCCCAACGTCGCCACGCCCGATCCGGCTTTGACCAGGAAACTGTCGCCATGTCCGTGATAGCAGCCTTCGAACTTTACCAACTTGTTGCGGCCCGTCACTCCGCGCGCCAGACGAATGGCAGCCATGGTGGCTTCGGTGCCGCTGTTGACCATACGCACCATCTCGATGGACGGAACGGCATCGATGATCTCTTCGGCCATCTGGGTCTCGAGTTCGGTGGGTGCGCCATAACTGGTGCCGTCAACCAATGCGCGTTGGATCGCTTCGATCACTTCGTCATCCGCATGACCGAGGATCATCGGTCCCCAGGAACCGACATAGTCGATGTATTTGCGGCCATCGACGTCGGTGATCAGGGCGCCCTTGGCCGAACGTATAAAGCGGGGCGTACCGCCGACTCCACGAAAGGCACGTACCGGTGAATTCACTCCGCCGGGTATTAGTTTTACCGCTTGTTCAAATAGCTTTTGCGATTTAGTGGATCCGTTTGCTTGCGTCATCTATTACCGTTACTCGTATTCTTTTTCAAAGTAAAAAGGGGCGTCCATTAGCCAAAAAGACTCCGCCATTGTTTTTCGACCGCGTTGCCCAGAACAAATGCGGTTAGACTAGGTTGTTCGTGGGACCGGTCATAACCAACCAGTTCCACATAGGCTTTGCCGTGAACGGGGGCACCGTTTTGGGAACCGGCGACCACGCATGCGCCTTCCCAATAAATGATCATGGTCGAACCGCGCGTGTCCAATTCCTGATCGGCCATCACCGGGGTCACGGAAAGTTCCAGGCCCAGGCTCGGAACTGAAAGCTCCCACGAACTCGGATAGATCGCATTGGTGTGGGGGCTGGTCCAAACAGTTTTGGCGGTCAATTGAAAATCATCGTGATTCAAATGGCGGTTGCGACCCGTTTGATCGACAAAGGTGCCGGCCGAGAAGCCGGTGTAAACCCCTTCGGCGTTCTTTAGCAGATAAACCATCAGCTCGCTGTCATTCTCGAGCTGGATGGCGAACCAGTCCCAGCCTTTTTGATTATCGGTGGTTCGCCAGGTGCCGAATTCGCGATCCATCCAAGCCTTGCCGCCGAAATCGTCGGTGCGCCCGTGCCAGGTAATGGTTCCCGTTGCTTCCAGGCTGGTCAACGAGAAATAACGCGAGGCCTCGCCCGTGTCCTTGAAACTAACACCTACGCCATCGGCGCCGTTCAGGGCCGGCGGTTTGGTCGCCCGCAGATTTGCGCGAAAGATCACATCGTCGCCCAAGGTCGCATAGAGTTGATGCTGCCCGTCACGCTCGGTAATGCGCCACGATCCGAGTTGCAGTCGATATGCCGCTTCGCTGGCCTCGGCCGTCAATTCCCAAGGTTTACCCGTCGTCTTGCGGTGCTCGTAGCGAAACGATTGCCGTCCCGGTTCGGTAACGGCGAAATGCGCTAAGTAAAGCGGATTGCCCAAGAGCCGCAGCGGTACCACGCCAAATTTATCCAGATCGGTCCGGCGCTTAAAGAACACGAATTCGAAACCGAACTCGACCCCGGTCGTGGTCGCTAAATGACCCGTGTAATACCACCACTCGGTTTGTGCCTCGCGATGGGCATAGAGATCGCGCGGGAGTTGTACGCCCTGGTGCTCGGTGCCGTCCCGGAGCCTGGACGCCGGTCCGCCCACGGCGTCGGCGACGTGCTCTAGGACGCTGGACGCAATACCTTCAATTGAATCGAATAATCCAAACATAGGCCGAGTTCTTATCAGTTTTGAGTGCAATCAAAACAGCGAATTAGTCTGCGCGGAAACGTTTTCCTTTGCGCTGAAGGCGCAGTAAGAAAATAGCCAGATGCAGGGCTTTGCGCAGCGTCTGGATAAATCGCACATTCGACCGCGCCCTGAAGGGGCGCCACATCGATCTCGCGCACCTTCAGTGCGCTGGAGCAAATTACAACCTACCAGACGTTTCACATCTGGCTATTTTCTGTCGGCGTCTTCGACGCCAAGAAACGTGTAGTGTCGTAACCATCTTCAATGCAAGACCGCACGGTTGATGCCAATATCCAATACCTACTTTCAATTGCACCTGCTAGTCTATTCTACAATCTAGTGCCACTTTCCTTCGGTTCAACGGTCAGGGTACGAAATTGGGTAAGCCGAACCAAGCCGGGCGCGGAACGCTTGGGCTTGGAAATAAATTTTCGCTGCGCGTAGTGAATGTCCACCTTAGAATCTTTTTTCGCCTGACTGAAATTCGCGGCCAATTGGGCCGCTTCGAAAACGGTCCGTTGCGGCAACTCGGCGCGCGAGCGATTCCGCACCACAACGTGCGAACCCGGATAATCGGCCGCGTGCAGCCAAAGATCGTTGGGCTTGGCGATCTTGAACGTCAAATGATCGTTGTCCTTCGCGCCGCGCCCAACTAGTATCTCGTATCCGTCGGAAGAAAGGTATCGGCGAACCCCGGGAATTTTGGTTTCTGGTTTTAGCGTGCTGGCAGTACTTACTTGTGGGGCTGCGTGAGCCTCGAAAACGGTTAGGTCTTCTTCTTTGCCGCC
>JBDSEC010000501.1:0-5283 GCA_039920205.1 Pyrinomonadaceae bacterium | reverse complement strand
TGACGGGTATCGGAATCTGCCCGCGATCAACGAGGCCGGTGTATTCGGAACACCAGCCACGATCTTGCCGATCGAGGCTATTCAAGAGGTAGCCGTCCTTTCCAATTTCGAGCCCGAGTACGGCCGCAACGCCGGCGCCGTGGTCAACATTGTGACCAAAAGCGGTACCAATCAATTTCACGGCGCGTTGTTTGAATTCTTCCGCAACAACAAGTTGGATGCGCGGAACTATTTCAACCCGGCGGACCAGCCGCAAACCCAGTTTCGCAACAACCAATTCGGGTTTGCCCTGGGCGGACCGATCGTCAAAAATCGTACGTTCTTTTACACTTCGTATGAAGGTCAGCGCGAACGCGTCGGATTGAATTCGACCGCCCGCGTGCCCGACCCGCGCGAGATATTGGCCCTGGGCGGCGCGACCAATCCGGTCATCCAGCGTTTACTGGCGCGAAACCCTTGGCCGACGCCGAATCGCCCGTTGCCGTTATTCGACGACACCGGCGCGCCGAATCTGTTCGTGACCACACCCGCGTCGAACGACGTGGACAGCTTTATCGGAAAGATCGACCACCAATTCGATCCGAATAATCAGATCACCGGCCGCTACTATTTTGGCAATAGCGATCAATCTTTCCCGCTGGCCATTCTGTCGGGAAATATTTTGCCGGGTTACAACACCGTGACGCCCACGACCGTGCATCTGGTCTCGATCTCGTATCTCAAGATCTTTTCTAGCACTAAGGTCAACGAGGTCCGCTTTGGCTACAACCGTTTCGATGAAGGGTTCTTCCCCGAAGATTCGGCGTTCGATCCGCGCAGCATCGGCTTAAACACCGGCGTGACCAATTCGCAGGATTTCGGCTCGCCCTTTATACGTATCACGAGCGATCCCATCGGCTCCCTGGCTTCGATCGGATCGACTTTGTCAGTGCCCCGCGCACGCGTCGATACCAACTTTCACTTGATCGACAACTTTTCCTGGAAAGCGGGAAATCACGATCTGAAGTTCGGTTACGAATTCCGCCGAACCACCGTAAACGCGTTCTTTGACGCTGGGTATCGCGGCCGCCTGTCATTCGACACGTTGGCCGATTTCCTGACCGGCACCTTAGCCGATGGCGGAAGCCGCGCGGCCCGCGGTGATTCGCGGCGCAACACATTTCAAAATTCACACGCTTTCTATGCGCAAGATAGTTTCCGATTCACGCCGAAACTGACCTTTAACGCGGGTGTACGCTGGGATTATTTCGGTGTCATTGGCGAGCAGAACAACCTGCTCAGCAACTTTGATCTGCAGCGCGGACTGGTAATGGTGGGCACGAATGGATTGGACCGCTTGTACGACCGCGACTTTAACAATTTCAGCCCGCGGCTTGGTTTGGCCTACGACGTGTCAGGTAAGGGCAAGACGGTGATCCGTGCGGGTTGGGGCATGTTCTACGACGCGTTCTCGCAGGATTTCTTTACCGGCCAGTTGCCGTTCAACACCTTCAATCCGGGACCGGCCTATAATCCGGTCGGATCGTCGCCGATCCTGTTCTCGTACTCGACCATCCCGGTGATCCTGAACAACGTGCCGATCTTTACCGACTTTAGCGACTCGGATGTGTTCGCGGTCGACCGTAATTTGCGGACGCCATATGTACAGAACTACAACCTGAACGTTCAGCATGAACTTTACCGGGACGTGGTGGTGCAGGCGGGCTATGTCGGTTCGAACGGCACCAAGCTGTTCCGTTATCGCGACATCAATCAACCGGTGAACCCTGGCTCCGGCGGCGTGCGCCCTTTCGATAACGGACCGTTCGCGCCGTCGGGCGGGACCTTCTTTTATGTGAATCAGTTAGAGACCACGGCGCAATCGAATTACAACGCATTGCAGACTTCGCTGACGGTACACAATAAGCGCGGGTTTACCGCGATGATCAACTATGCCTGGTCGCATTCGATCGATAACGCATCGGATGGTCAGGATTACGTGGCCAACGCCACCCAGCCGGACAACAGCTATCGCACGGATTTCGAGCGGGGTAATTCCAACTTTGACACGCGCCATCGATTCGTGGCCACGGTCACGTATGATGTGCCAAACCTATTCAAAAGCCACCCGCGCTTGGGTAAAGGTTGGCAATTGAATACCGTCGTGACGATCCGCAGTGGCAGCCCGTTTAACGTAAACCTGTTCGATGATTACAACGGCACGGGTGAGTTCTTCCCGCGACCGGATATCGTCGGTGACCCGTATGCCGGTACCAGCAGCGGCGACCCGACTCGGTTCCTGAACCTGGCCGCGTTTCGGGTTCCGTGCACCTTCCTGCCTGACCCCGCGGGTGACGGTAGCGCGGCCCAATGCATTCCCGGCACGCAGCATTTCGGGAGTCTCGGCCGTAATTCGCTGATCGGCCCGGCATATCGCAATGTGGATTTCTCGATCTTTAAGACGACGGACATCACCGAACGGGTGAAACTGCAGATCCGTGCTGAGATTTTCAATGTCTTTAACCACCCGAATTTCTCGTCACCGTTGCTGCCCGGCTTTGCGGCTGATGCGAGTTTTAACGGGATCAATCCCATTACCGGTCGCGGTCAAGGATTCTTGCCCATCACCGTCACACCGGACGTGGGAATCGGTAATCCGTTTTTGGGCGGCGGCGGTTCGCGGAATATTCAATTCGCGGCTAGGTTGGTGTTTTAGGCGGCGGTACGATTTATGAGTCATGTTTCAGTATTAAGCGAATTTGAATTGAGGTATCATTCGACATAAGGAGTTTGAGTCATGTCGAATCATTCAAATCTGATCACTACAGACCCGGAGTTGCTCGGAGGCACGCCGGTATTCATTGGCACCCGCGTTCCGGTTCAAAATCTGTTCGACTGTTTAGCCGATGGCGAGACGGTTGACGAATTCTTGGATCAATTTCCAACCGTAACCCGCGAGCATGTGCTGGCCGTAATGGAACAGGCAAAGGATCGATTACTTATCGAATATGAGAGTGCTGCTTGATGAATGTGTAACCCGGAATTTACGGCGTGATTTTGTTAGCCACGAAGTCCACACCATTGAGGAGGCAGGATTCAAAGGTCTGCGCAACGGAGCGCTCTTGCGGTCAGCATCAGGAACGTATGATGTCTTGGTAACCGTCGATCAAAATCTGCGATATCAGCAAAATTTAACAACATTGACGCTTGCCGTCATCGTAATAAGGTCACCGCGCAGTACCTATCCAAACCTAGCGCTGTTGATGCCTCAAGTTTTGGATGCGCTTGAAAAGATCAAGGTCGGTGACGTTGTCATCGTAAGCTAGGGCTATATGCCTCGTTGACGATTCAGCCTTCGTAACATTCATAACTTAATTATGGTGTTCCGACGAACAACCAAATAAATCGGAAGCGAGTCAAGGGTACGACATGCATCAGCTTGTCGACGATTCGTAGATTTCAAGTTGAGTGTAACTTGAGGTCGGCAAACTGAAGTTTACCGTACATGAAACAAACCCCTAAAAACTACCGACCTGGGGTTTGATGAACTACTTCGCGGGAGGCGCGGGCAACAGGTCGAAGTTTCCCAAGTTGCGGTTGTGCTGGTCCAAGGCACCCATTACGTCCGAGGTGTCTTCCAACATTTGGCGCGTCATGGCGATGGAATCGCTCAACTGCTCAAAGTCTAACGACGAGACCCGTTCCGGGGTCGGTAGGGTGACGATCTGGTCATTGACCAGGCCAAAGAAATTTTCGATCGATTGCAATTGCCCTTCGACCAGCTTCACCGATTTTTCCAGATCGACAAAGGCCGCGACGCGGCGGCGCAGGATCTCGACGTTCGCCGCTTGCACACGTTTGGTGCGTTCGTCGGGCGAAGATTCAACTGACCGCTCGGCCTGCATCAATTGATTCTGCACGGCCTGTCGATTGATCGAACGCAAATGCTTCTTACGCCGGCGATAGATGTCCAACAGATCGACGAAATCTTCCCAGCGGTGATCCAAACTCTGGATATTGCCGGGCACTTCTTTCGCGCCGGTAAATTTCTTGTAGTTCGAATAGATCTGGTCGCGCATCCACCGCAAGTATTCGACGGCCTCGCGCTCGCGCGGGTCAAACGATTTGATCAGATTTTCGCGTTGTGCGCGGCGGGCACCGGCCAGACGCTTGCGTTCGCGGTTGTCCACCAAACGGCGATAGAGCGAGCTTGCGGGTACGGATGCCAAATAGACTCCTTCGGCGGCCAACGCCGCCGCTAAGGGGATCACCGATTGTGTGTATGCCGCCGCGACGGCGAAACCCGCCAATCCCCAAAAATTGGCGGGTTCCTTCAGAGCCTCTTTCAAATACTTAAAACTGATCTTGGAAAAATCCGCCATGATCGTAAATCGAAATACTCAAGCGCCGTTGCGCGAATGCGTGTCCGTCACCCCAACCGTCTAGCTTTTCGCTTTGTACTCTTCCAACAGAGCCCGCGATGCGGCCTCGGCGGCCGGGTCTGATGCCGCCGGCAAGGCCTCGGGTTGCGGCGATGTCGCGGCGGGTAACAAACCCATGTCCCGTTTGTATTCCAACAGCTTGCCCTGCAACTGCATATCCATCGCTTCGCGTTCAATGTCTTGCATTTGCGAATCGACCGAGGCCGAGCCCAACTGCATCTTGGCTTCGGCGGCGGCGGCGCGGCGGTCGATCTTATCGCGCATCTCGTTGAACGTCGACGCATCGTCGCCCAAGTTGAAAGCTTCCATCGTTTGGGCCAACTGCTCTTGCAAGCGGGCCTGCTTCGATTGGTTGATCAACTGCATGGCCTCGGCCGTGCGCTTCTGCATCTGCAGTACGTAATTGTCACGCGCCTTTAGGGCCTGCTTTGACGCCAAGGTCGAATGCTCTAACTGTTGGCTGGTCTTGACCAGATCGAGTTGCGCCTGCTGCAACTGGCCGATGTAGGCCGTCGCGATGTCGTCGCGGCCGAGTTTAACGGAAGCTTTGATCTTGGAATCCAGATCAACCACCTGCGTTTCCAAACGCTCTTTACTCTTGGCCAGCAGCCGTTCGGTCGCCATGACCTGGGCGACAGAGTTATTCAACTCTGGCACGCGGTCGCGCATGTCACGAATGGTTTGCTGTAGGATCAGTTCCGGATCTTCCGTTTTCTCTACGATGCCGCCAAAAACTGCGCGGAGCGAACGCTTAAATCTTGCCCATACACCCATTTTCTATCACTCCTCCAAACCAATCTCAACGAGCGCCCCTGTTTGTACGAAACCGAACCCCACACGGTTCACTTATTAAGCATTTCCG
>JBDSEC010000500.1:0-2683 GCA_039920205.1 Pyrinomonadaceae bacterium | reverse complement strand
ATTTACTGACGGGTGGGTCGCAATACACCGAGTAATCGTTAAGAAAATGAAATTGTTAATCGCCAATGGCTATGTGGTTGATCCTTCGCAGCGGTTGAACGAAGGCATCAACGTTTTGATCGAAGACGGACGCGTGTCTGGATTTTCGAAGGCCGCGGACGGTGTTCCGGAGGGTACCGAGGTCTTTGATGCTACCGGATTGGTTGTCGCCCCCGGCTTTATCGATCTTCACACCCACCTGCGCGAACCGGGTCAGGAATACAAGGAGACCATCGCGTCGGGTGCGGCGGCGGCGGTCGCGGGCGGGTTCGCCAGCATTTGCGCGATGCCGAACACCGACCCGATCAATGACAATCCCGCGGTGACGCGGCTGATCATTGAACAGGCCGCACATGCGGGACTGGCCAACGTATTCCCGATCGGAGCGATCACGAAATCATCATCCGGAACCGAACTGGCCGAGATGGGCGAGATGCAGCGGGCCGGTATCATAGCCGTGTCCGACGATGGCCGGCCCGTTCCGAACGCCGGCATGATGCGGCGGGCGATGGAATACGCGCGGGGATTCAACCTGACGGTAGTGGACCACTGCGAAGACAAATCATTGTCCAACGGCGGAGTAATGCATGAAGGCCGGATGTCTTTGCTCTTGGGCCTGCGCGGAATGCCCGCGATCGCGGAAGACTCTGACGCTTTGCGCGACTGTTTGTTGGCCGAGCAGACCGGGGCGCACGTTCATTTGGCGCATGTCTCGACCAGTGGCGCGGTCCAAGCGGTGCGCGAAGCAAAGAGAAGGGGATTGCGGGTCACTTGCGAGGTTGCGCCCCATCATTGGGCGCTGACTGATGAATCGGTCGAGGGCTACGACACCAACACGAAAATGAGTCCGCCGCTCCGAAGCCGCGACCACGTTGATGCGATCTTAGCGGGCATCAAGGACGGCACGATCGATGCGATCGCAACCGACCACGCACCGCATCACGCCGACGAGAAAGCCTTAGAATACGACCGCGCGCCGTTTGGCATTGTTGGACTAGAAACCGCGGTGGGACTGGCATTGGACCGGTTGATCCATACGGGTATCATCGATCTACCGCGGCTGGTCGCGATGTTGTCGACCAACCCTGCGCAGATATTTGGCTTGTCGGATCGTGGAACCTTAAAGGTTGGTGCGTGGGGCGATGTCACGATCCTGGATCCTGAACTCAATTGGACCTTTGACGTCGCGAATTCTAGATCAAAGAGCCGGAATACACCGTTTGATGGATGGACCATGCGCGGAGCGGCGGTGGCGACGATCGTGGGTGGGCGGATCGTTCATCAGCGCTAACAGAATGCGAGGTGGAGTTTCACCTTCAACCAGTCCCTGGATGGGGACGGTCCGCATAAAGCCCCGGGTGAATCTTCGAACCTGGGGTGGGATCGAGAAAGAACGCCAGCCCATGAAATGGGCGGCCGCGGTGGCCGAAGGATCGGTCGCCCATTTCATGGGCTCAAAACGTTTTTATGACTTTCCCGGGGCTCGCCGACTCACCCCGGGCTTTACTCGGGCCACCCGCTACGCGGGTTGGTTGAGTGACGACCCCGTCTGGCACGTATGCCAAATGTTTGAAGAAAGGCAATCCCGTGAAATCGGTGACCGCGGTGGCCCAAAGATTGGTTGCTCAATACAGCGGCATTTTCAATATCCAAACGGTTTAATATTCAACTAATAGCTAACCAAATTCGATACCGCACCACTTAAATTCCGAACCTGAACGGTCGAACTGCCGATGCTTCCAACTCGGCCGGCGGGAAGTTTTGCCTCCAACTCGGTTGTGCTTACGAATTCGGTTTCGGCGTTAGCTCCATTGATGACGATTTGAGAAGTCGCTTCAAATCCGCTTCCGTTAACGCTCAACTGAACCCCTTTCGTTGTAGTTCCCACCAATGGACGGCTAACCGGTTGACCTAGCCTGACGAACTGCAGCGAGAACATTGCTAACGCCGCATTTGTATTAAGCAAATAACGCCACACCGGGGCATAGATCGAAACGCCGCCCGGGTCGACCGGAAAGCGGGTGTCGACGACGATGCAGCCGTGATAATTACTACCGCTCGGGATGGTGGGGAAATTCGAATTCAGCGAATGCGTGTTGTTATATGCGGGCGCGATTACGTCGACATTTACCGGCGCGCCAAACGCATTCATTCCGTAGGCCGTCCAAGCCCGAGTCGATAGTACTGTGTAATTCACCTCTTCATCCTGTTGATGCGAGAACCCGTAAAAATCCCCGTTTGGCGTAACGCCGGCCACCGAGATCCAATTGGCTACGGAATTCAAGGCGCCGCTGAAATCCATCGCCGCGAACATGATCACGCGGGCAACTCGTTTTACTTTTCCGATGATCCCGGCGTGGCCGCCGCCCTGAGAGTGACCGGCCACCACAATTTTGTCCCAACGAATGCCATTCTGCGCATCTAGGAATTGCCCCCAGTTTGCCGCCGGATTTATTTGCTGCATATAGATCAACAGCTTGATCAAACGATTCTCGATCGAATTCGGGCGATTGACATTTACCAAGCTTGACCGGTCCGTACCGTCTAAAACTTCTAAGCGGAAATTGCCGTAACAATTTAGATCCAACTGCGGACCGCACAGGTCATTAACCGCATCGCCATTAACATAATTAAGACCGATGGC
>JBDSEC010000499.1:0-4141 GCA_039920205.1 Pyrinomonadaceae bacterium | reverse complement strand
AATGATCCGCCCGGAACTGATCGCAAGCAAAACGGTCATTGCCGTGGCCGACCCTTTGGAGGAATACGAGTTGTCCAGCGCTAGGTATTTCTGGTTCGGCGAAATTGCGACCGGAAACCCAGTGAATTTCGCGAATTCCTTGATGACCGCGCCCGATCGAGGGTTCAGAATTGCGGTGGGGCGGCTGATACCGCCGCGTAACACGAACGAGCCGTCCGACGAGAACTGGGCATCGTACCTCTGCGCTCGGGCTTGGGCCATCCCGCAGCTATTGAAACCCTTAAGCTTTCTTACGACCGCGTTGGTGGCAACATTTACGATCCAGGTATTGCCGTTGCAAGACTGCAACATCAATTCTTTGCCATCTTCGGTAAGCCCGACCGCGGTCGCCGGCCCCGAAAATTCTTCCAGTTGAAGCTCGCGAAAATCCGATCCGGCTTCCGTGTCCCAGGTGAATAGGCTTGAAGAGTAATACGGCATGGATGCGACGATCCGGCCATCTGCCGAGATCGCTCCTACCGGTGTCGCGCCCCGTCCGGTAAAATCATCCTCAGTTGGTTCGTCGGTCATTTCGCCGGTGTCAGCTGAGTCCGGGATCAAGAAACGGTTGACCTCCTTACCTTCGGCCAAACTCCACAGATACGAATCTCCGTAAATATCTTGCATCAGCAATTGGTCCCGCGCCGCATTGGTGAAGGAAAGGGAAGTGAGCACATTCGACAACCGTTTTAATTCGATGGTTCGGCCGGTCGCGCTATCGGTTAAGTAAACTACGTTAAAGAATTCACCGCCGCCCGCACTGCCGCCGCCGTTGTCGAATTTGATGTGGTAGCGGCGATCCGGCGAGTCGAGTTCGATCGGGCCATAAGCGGCGGGCTGCACGGTGAAGCAGGTTTGAGCTTTCTCGAGCGCGCCGGTTCGGTCGTTAAAGCGAAAACACGGCATTAGCGCGGTTGCCCGCGCTCCCTTGACGACAGGCGGCGGCGCATCACCCGTTAGATCGCGCACCTCTATCGAAGTTGTTCCCGCGTCGGATTCGCGCGCGATCGCGATCCGTTCGAACCGCGTCGATAACACCACGCCCTTAACGACTCCGGACCCATCGAAGCGATCGATCTGCTGACCCAGAGTATTCCATAGGATGACGGTCCCCCCCTGGTCACCGGTGAGGATAAACTGAGAATCGGAAGAAAAAGCGATCGTGGTCAGGCCCGTCGAATGGCCAGTTTGAACGGAAAGACGGGGCGCTTGGGCGGATGAGGCCGCCGGCCAAATTAGAAGATACGCAATGATCGACAACCATACGATACGAAGGGAACCGTACCGGGCCAATGGGTAAAAGTCGGTCGGAGAATTCCCCCTTGATCCAGAAAATGGTCGATCCATGATCTAACCTCCGGAATTTCAATGCTCGTCTAAAATGCGTCAGCGCCCGCCGGACATTTCGGCCCATTCATAGACGCGGTTCATGATCAAATCAATCGCACCGGCCTCCGCGGGATCGAAGTCGATGGAGATCTGGGCGGTTTCGACCTTGGTTTCTGGATCCAAGCGGCGGAAGATTGCCGTGTATCCTTGCGCGGTGAGCGAATACTCCCCCGTCACGGTCCACGTCGTATCCAGTTCATTTTCGTTGACGAGTCGCTCCAAGGCGGTTTGCGCCGTGGCTTTGGCTTGGTCTGCGATTTCCATTGGCCGATCGGTCTCCCTCAAAGTTTCGTTTCCAGAGTTGAAATTTGATCCCGCCGATCAGCGACAAACTGAAGATCAGCGATCGTTTGTGCTTCTTGCCAGTCGTACTTCAGATCCATCATATTAGTATTATATTCCCGGTACGCAACCCCTTTTTCGCACCGTATGGCAATCATTTGCGGCCATGCTACAATGCGCTTAATTCAATAAGCTTTTTAGCAATTATCCTTAGGAGTACTAATAAACATGTCTGAAGCTCAGGCACCGGGAACCGCCGATCTGGTTCAATATCATGTTGATGGCGGCGTGGCCGTGCTCACGCTCAACGACCCGCCCGCCAACACGTACAGCTATGAAATGATGCAGACGTTGGATGGCCGCATCCTAACTGCACGTATGGACGAAAGCGTCAGCGTGATCGTGATCACCGGCCAAGGGGAAAAGTTCTTCTGTGCTGGCGCGAATATCACCATGCTGTCGGAAATGGATCCTGAATTCAAGTACTATTTTTGTCTGCATGCCAACGAAACGCTTTCGCGCTTGGAGCAAACGCCTAAACTGGTGATTGCTGCTCTTAACGGGCACACCGTTGGTGGTGGGTTGGAAGTCGCTTTGGCGGCTGATCTTCGCTTGGCCCGCGCGGGTGCGGGCAAGATGGGTTTGCCCGAGATCGCGCTCGGCGTTCTGCCGGGCACAGGCGGCACCCAACGTTTGGTTCGCATACTGGGCAAGTCAAAGGCGATCGAATTGATGGTGGCAGGCGAGCTTTTCGATTTCGCGGCCGGTAGAGAGTTGGGTTTGATCAATCAAGTTATCGAGGCCGCGACGGCGGCCGAGTTCCTAGACCAGGTCATGGCCTATGCCCGAAAATTCACCACGCCGGATAAGGCTACGCGGGCCGTGGGGCGCATCAAGCGCGCCGTGCAAAGTGGTGCCGAGATGACCTTGGAATCGGGCCTGGCGTTTGAGCGTGAATTGCAACAACAACTCTTTCAATCCAACGATGCAGGCGAAGGCCTGGAGGCCTACGTCGCCAAACGTAAAGCACAGTTTACCGGCAATTAAATGGAAGCTGAACCCACTAACGATCTGATCAAGATCGCGACCGAATGCGGCGTCGCTACGATCACTTTGAACCGCCCGGAAAAGCTTAATGCTTTCTACGGACGGATGCGGCGCGACCTGGCCGAGGCGCTGGAGGACGCGGGCGCGGACAGTGCGATCCGCGTGGTGGTGGTGACGGGCGCGGGCCGCGCGTTCTGTGCCGGGGGCGATGTGGCCTATATGGCCGAACTGGCGGAACGCCGCGATGATGATGAATTTTCGCGGCTGTTGGGTGCCGCTCGCCGGGTGATAATGGCGATCCGGCAGATGCCGAAACCGGTCTTGGCCGCGGTCAATGGACCGGCCCATGGTGCGGGCTTCAACTTAGCCTTGGCGTGCGATATGCGCATCGCGTCGGCCGATGCTACGTTCGCGCAATCGTTCGCGAAGATCGGCTTTCATCCGGATTGGGGCGGTACTTATCTGCTGCCGCATTTGGTGCCGCAAAACATCGCCTGCGAAATGTTTTTCTTGGGTGATACGATCAATGCCGAGCGGGCGTACCAACTTGGCCTGGTGAATCGGGTCGTAGCGGCCGACGAGTTCGAAACTGAGGCCCGCAAATTAGCCGAACGGTTGCGCAATGCGCCGCCGATATCGGTGGGCGCGGCCAAATTATCGACCTATCAGGCCGAGAATGAATCGATCGAACGGATGCTGCAGATCGAGACCGAGAATCAATTGCGCTGCTTCCAGTCGCAGGATGCCCGCGAAGGGTTACGCGCTTTTGCCGAAAAACGCGCACCGAAGTTCACCGGCCGTTAGCGCTCGATCGAGTTACGAATGAAACTAGCAGATCGATTGGCCTTCATTACCGGCGGGGGGCGCGGCATTGGCCGCGCCATTGCTTTTGCCTTTGCGCGCGAAGGCGCTGATGTGGTGGTGGCGGCACGTACCTTGGCGCAGGTTGAGGCCGTGGCTAACGAGATACGTGCTGAGACCGGGCGTAAGGCCCTGGGCGTAGCGTGTGATGTGACCGACGTGACGAGTATCGCCGCGGCGTTTGGCGAAACGCTAGGTCGGTTTGATCGGTCGCCCGACATCATGGTGAACAATGCGGGGATCGCCGAAAGCGCCCCGCTGGTAAAGACTACCGATGATCTGTGGAATCGGATCATTGCCACCAATCTCACCGGGGTGTTCAGCTGCACCCGCGCGGCCTTGCCCGCCATGTTGACGGGCGGTTGGGGGCGAGTGATAAACATTTCGTCGATCGCGGGCAAAATGGGCGCCCCGTACGTCTCGGCCTACACCGCATCGAAACATGGCGTGGTCGGTTTGACTCGTTCATTGGCGATGGAGGTCGCGCTGAAGAACATTACCGTTAATGCGATCTGTCCCGGTT
>JBDSEC010000498.1:0-4158 GCA_039920205.1 Pyrinomonadaceae bacterium | reverse complement strand
AGCGAATTCTCGAGTTCTTGCATGCCCTTCATCGCCGCGCGCAGGGCCGTGGTCTCCTCCGGTCGCACAGCTAGGAGACTAAACGCAAACGACGTTTTTACGCCATAGATCGCGTCGTCATACGTTTCGTAGGAACCTATGCAGGCGTTCAAATGCTTGAACCGGCCGGTCACCCAGGCGGCGTCGCCCGATTCGTAATCATCGGATAGCAGGTCACGCGCGCGGTTACGCAGATAACGGGCGAATTCCTCATCATCGGCATTGACCGCATCGGCCGCCTGATTCAACAGCTTGAACGATTGGACCAATTGGTCCGCCCAGGCAATGGAATATGGCACCGCATAAAGCGCCTTTGCGTCCGGGTGAGCCGCCCGTTGTTCCCAACCGGTGCGCAAACCCGGATGCAGCACATCCAGCACCGGGTATTGCCTTACCTTACCCAGATCGCGCCGTAAATTCTCGGCCGTCGCGCGCCGTACCACAGTACGCAGATCCATCAGACTATCGCGCTGGTCGGGATGGGCAGTTAGGTAAGCGTCGATCTCTTCCTTTTTGATACCCCAGGGGTAAAAGTTGGCACCCGGCGCGGGTCCATCAACCGGCAAGAAGGGTTCACGCTTGTTTTCCAATGTGGTCGCGATCGGACCTTGCGCTAACCGGTAGAGCGTCAATAAATTCTTAGTCGCGGCCGGGCTACCCATCCGCTGGTCCAGCGCCACCAGTTTGTGATAGGCCTCGAGGGCTTGCCCATGACGCTGGTCTTCATAAATGGTTTGAAACAGTTTCCCGACCTCCAGCAACAAAGCAACCGCCCGTCGCTCGCCCGCGGTCAGATGCGACAGGTCCGGCGCCAAGCGGATCGTCTGCGTCTTATCCAGAAGCGCTTGGCTCTTTTCAACCGGCCAATACCCGGCCGGCAAACCCGCGGGAGTTCGCTTGCCCGTCTGCATAAGTACCGTCGACGAGATGGCCATCAGTAAAAGACTGGAAATTAAGACTTTCATAAATATTATTCACCTGAATTCACGCCCGGGGATTCCCAACCATGGAAATCACTAGACCGTTCAGAAAATTTTACCGGAGGTAACAGAGAGAACAGAGTAGTGGGGAACGTACTTTCACTATCCGCACCACTTCGGTTCGCGATCAGGCAATGCAACGCAGCAACCCGCTTCGAAGCTTCCTCCGTTTCCTCTGTTACCTCCGGTAAAACCGTTTTCGGATCTTCGCAAGTGAAATCCTCGAAACAACCGGGCACCATCCAAACCAATTTCAGATCCGCTTAATCCGTGAAAATCCGCGGCTAAAATATTCTTAAACACGCTCTACTGCAGATATCGCTGCATCAATTCGGCCCAGCGACCCTGGGCCTTGAGGATCAATTCGCAGACTTCACGGACGGCGCCGAAGCCACCGGGGAGAGTCGTAATGTAGTGCGCGGCTTCCTTGGTCTCGGGCACGGCATCGGCAACCGCGACGGCAAAACCGGAACGCAACATTAAAGGAATATCAGTGACGTCGTCGCCGATAAAGGCGGTGTGATTGGATTCAACTTCGGCTTGCGCCAGCAGTTCGGCATAATCCACGGTTTTTTGGTGCGTACCCTGTCGTACAAATGACATGCCCAATTCGGCGGCGCGGCGAACGACCACGCTTGAAGTGCGGCCCGAGATTATCCCGGTGCGCAGTCCGGCCCGGTGCAGCAGAACGATCCCGTGCCCATCACGTACATGAAAGGTCTTCTGCTCGTCATCACGGCCGGTCAGTTCAACGCGGCCATCGGTCAGAACCCCATCACAGTCCATCAATACAAGTTGGATCTGCGCAGCGCGTTCAGCGATCGGGTCGGCATCAAGAATCATCTCAATGCACCTCGAAGAATTGGATGTCTTCCAATTTCCATGCGCCTCCAACCCGGGCCAGAACCAAGACCGCCGTCCCGGCCGCGTCTTTATCTAGTTGACGAATGGTCAGGGCCACATCGACCGCCATTCGATTGGCGTCCAATGATTCGGAACGAAGCACGCGGGTCTGCCAAACCTGCGGTTGATTGATGGTTACGCCGGAAATGAATCGCGCTAATTCACTGGACACGACCAGGGCCTCGATCTCGGCCCGGCGGCCCGTAACGAGCGTCTTATCAAAGTTCGCAAAGAACGTCTTGGCCGCATCGTCCGCCGGCGGCGTGCCGCCTGAGGATTCGGCTTTGATCCGTCCGGCGCGGGCCGCCAAGGTGGCGCCGTAGTCTCCGCCGGACCGGACGGCTTCGTCAAAGAACCGTGCGGCCGGGCCGGCTTGGTTACGCCGCAGGTTGATCTCGCCCATCTCCGAATTGGCCCAACCTAACGTGATCGGAGACGGCATCTTGCCATCCAGCAAGGCCTTCAATTCCTTCTCCGCCTCGCCCAGCTTATTTTGACCCAATAACGACCGGCCCAAACGCAACCGCGCATCCTCGTCAAACGGATAAACCGTTAAGACATCACGGGCAATGCCTTCGGCTTTGGCAAAATCGCCGCGATCGAACGCGCTTTTGGCCTCGGCCAAGGCCGAGTCGGTAACCCGCCCGCGCGGAACCAGATCGTTGCTGTAATCCAATTGGGGATAGACCTTTTCCGGATCGACCTCGACGCGCACGATCTTCCCGGTGGTCTTAAAGACCGCCTCTCCAAAGTCTCGGGGCGGGACTACCGCGCGGACAGTAACCTTTTCGCCGGTGGCCGTGGTCGCCGTGACATTCGTGGTAACTTCAAACGACCCCATATTCCGCAACGCAGAAACCCAATTGCCCCCGCGCAATGCCGGCAGTCCGACCAAAAGATCCAGATCGGTAGGTTGGTCCAACTCCTGGTCGAGCAGCGTTTTGAACGCCGCTCCGCCGCGTTCCGCCAAGGCCGCCCGCAGACCGGCCAAGGTGATACCCTCGCCCGAATCACGCCCGCTTTGGGCCAGCGCCTTTACGATCCCGAGGAAGACATCGCGACTCAGGACCTGATCGACCAGACGCCAAACCATTGAGCCCTTATTGGTAACCGAATTGTAGTAGGTATCCTCGAGCGGCGTCGTAAGCGAGAGCGGCGCATCGCGTTTGACGACTGAAACATAGGCCAGGCGCTCACGCTGACGTAAAGAGTCGGTCGCTTCACGTCCGAACTGTTTTTCTAAAAACAGCGATGCCAGGAAATGGACCAGTCCCTCGCGAATGACACCGGCGCCATCGCCGCGTATTGGCCTGGCGCTGCCTAACCAACTTCGCACCACGCCCTCGGCGATCTGATTCGCGGTGATGGAATCGATCGTCGACCGGCGAAACGCCGCCGCATCCAGCAGCGTCGTACCACCGTCGGAAAACCCACCTCCACGGCTGACTGATACCAGCCTAAGCGGCAGATCCGGTGCCGGCCCGAGCGATCCGGAAAAAAAGCTTCGGGCCGCCGCCGCCGTGGCGATCAACGCTTCGGCCTGACTTCGCTCGTTCGGATTGGCTCCTTTTGGAATCAGCGCGCTAATGCCGGCAGCGGCGGCGGTTCCGTCGATCACGTCCCAGTTGCCGGTAGCAAAAAAAGGCAGGCCGGCATTGGGCTGGTCAAACGTCGAACCGACCGATTTACCGGAACTGATCACGGATTGTCCACCAGTGGAAACGGTAAGTTTGAATGGCACGGCCTCCACCCCGCGACTACTGTACGGCGTCGCGGTCATCGGAAACCACATTGACGACGGCAAGAACTGGGTATTGACCGGCGAGACCGCGGCGATCCCCGAATTGGTCGCTATGTTCAGCTTGTATTCCAGCGTAACTTGTAATTGAGCATTCGGCCCCGTCGAGGGCACGGTTACGGTGATTCTTTGCAGCCCACCCCGCGGTTCCTCGCCCGTACGAAAGTCGGTTACGGCTCCACTGACCTTCGCACCGGTAACCTCGGCTGACTTCGTGAAGCGAAAGGTCACGGTAGTTCCCGCCGCCTGACCGATATTCTTCACCGAAACGACGGCACTCACCGTTGCATTTCGATCGACGGCGGTTACGGTGATGTCGTATCGCTGGACTTGCCAGGCGGCGCGGGCCTCGTCCTGCGCGCGGGTGGAAACAACCGCGGTCAAGACCAACAATGACCCTGCGGCCAGGCGAAGAATGCGATTCGTAAATGAATTAAT
>JBDSEC010000497.1:0-5448 GCA_039920205.1 Pyrinomonadaceae bacterium | reverse complement strand
CAAGCTCATACATATCATCTACGGGGTACTGAAATCGGGGCGCAACTTTGACCCCAATCATGAATCACTAATTGCCAAGCCAGCCTGATTTTTTGCTTGCTTTTCAAGACAGCATCTTTAGGCGGAACCGTACTGCGCACGTCCCGTTAAATTGAACGAGCCTGGTCCTGAACGATTCCGCCTAAAGGCGGGGCTACAAACAACCGCCAATTGCTAAATCCCTCTTTTAATTGCGTTCGGGCGCAACCACGAATTTCCACGAATAAAATCGAACACGAATAATCTCGAATCTTTAGCGCACTTGCCCCGCGGGCTTCACTTGTGCCAAAGTTTGCGGGTAATCAGATCATCGAATGGTGGGGACAAAATGGCATGCCGATAATCAGCGCCGATACGGCGACCGGTTCTATTGAGATCGATTCGCAAACGGGCAAGAAATTAGTTTTAGCGCTCGAAGATGGAGGGATCGATATCCTTCATCGATGTGGCGGCAACGCGCGTTGCACGACCTGCCGCGTGGAGGTTCTGGCGGGCGATCCGGGTGAAATGGGCGAACTGGAGCGCAATCGTTTGGCCGTCGAATCCGAATTGGCCGAGAATGTCCGGCTCTCCTGCCAGGTTCTCGTCATTGACGATCTGAAGGTCAAGGTGATCAACCAGGTCAGCACGCGTGGAATGGATGCCGGCCCGCGGCCGTTGGATTAGCGATCGAATTGCGGCTCTGCCGCCCTATGCGCGGAATGGCTTTGCCATTCAGGAACGGTGTTCTAAATCTTAGCGGCTTCGCCGCCGCGGCGGCGGAGCCGCAAGAACCTAATTTGAGAATCGAATTCTGAAAAGCAGAGCCTTTCCGCACCTAGAGCGGCGGAGCCGCAAGAGGCACCTTTTGTCGATACTCTGATCGGCGCCGACGTGTTGTGAGAAAAGGGTTCGATTGATAGGTGGAACCGATAGGTTAACAACCTGTCCTACAATTTATGCTAAGCTGAACCGCATATGACACCCTACATAATACTGATCTACGGCCTGCTGGTGCTGGCCGGCGGGATCATGGGATATGTTAAGGCCAACAGTATGGCTTCGCTGGTGGCGGGCGGCGTTTCGGGTTTAGTACTGATCGGCTCGGCCGTAGCGATGCTGCGCGGCATGTATCAGGTCGGCTGGTGGCTGGCGCTAATTGTAGCGGTTATTTTGCTTGCCCGATTCGGGATGGCGGCCTACTCCAGTGGTTTCAAGATGATGCCCGGCGGATTGATGATCATCCTCAGCGTGATCGCGATCGTGGCTTTATTGGTTGGCCGGACCCGCTAAAATGGGTTAAGAAAGTGCGCGGCGCTACCCCCTGCCGCTTAATTATCGCAGATAGAGAAAGGGAGCGAATTTGCAATGAGCGACTATAAATACACGGCGAAGAGTTTTGATCTCAGCGATCTGACCGGCATCTCGAACGAGACCCTGGCGGTCCATTTTAAACTCTACGAAGGCTACGTCACCAATACCAATACCTACAACGAAAAGATCGGCGAGATCTTGGCCAAAGGCCCGGTGGGCGCGGCCGATATGCCCGCCTATTCCGAATTGAAACGCCGTCTGGGTTTTGAATACAACGGCATGGTGCTGCATGAATACTATTTCGGCAATATGCAGAAACAGGGCACCGGCGATGCCGATGCGAATTCGGCGTTTGCGAAGGCGGCGGCGGAAACCTACGGCAGTTACGAAAATTGGAAAGCCGATTTCACCAGTGTCGGAAAAATGCGCGGCGTGGGTTGGGCCATTTGTTATCAAGACCCGTCAAACGGCCGCGTGTCGAACCATTGGATCACGATGCACGAGGATGGAAACATCGCGGGCTACACGCCGGTCTTGGTGATGGATGTGTGGGAACACGCGTTCATCATGGATTACAAACCAGTCGACCGGCCGAAGTACATCGAAGCGTTCTTCTCGAACATCGATTGGACCACGGTGGACGCGCGCCTTCGGGCGGGCACGTCGGGCGCCAGCGCGTAGGGTAAGTGTTAGCGGTTGGAAATTATGGGCCGGACTTCGTTTGTCGACGTCCGGCCCGTAAATTTTGGCGGCCTGGTGCCAAATCGATTCAGCGCAAAAACAGGTCAAACCAGACAAACTCCCGTGATATAATCGGTACTATGAGTACGGAAATTGTTGAGCGAATGGGCCGGATTGAAGATCACGACCGGTCTTTCGATATTGAATTTTGGCAGGCGCAGTCCGACACCGCGAAGTTCGCGGCCGCCTGGGAACTTGTCGTGCATTCTTACCTCATAAAAGGCAAAGATGTTAGTGAACTCAGACTTCAGCGAACTGTTGAGCATCTTCACCGGATTCCGCGTTAAGTTTCTGGTTGTCGGTGGTTATCTTCTCTAATACCCAGAGTTAACAAAACGATAATGGAAATCTCCGAACTCTTTATAAAAAAATCCCGTGCTTATCTCAGCGAAACCTATTTGCCGAAGTTGGAAAAGGCCCTGGCAGATCTGCCCGACGAAGACATCTGGTGGCGGGCCAATGAGGCGTCCAACAGCATCGGCAATTTGTTGCTGCATCTGGATGGCAGCACACGGATGTGGGTCATCAGCGGCGTGGGCGGCGCACCCGACCATCGCGATCGGCAACAGGAATTTGATGAACGCGACCTACTTCCCGGAACCGAACTGCTCGCTCAACTTAAAGCCACGTTGTCCGAAGTCGATCAGGTATTGGCCGCTGTAACGGAAGAACAATTGGCGTCAACGATACAGGTGCGCGATAACCAACTCACGGCCCTGGCGGCGATCTATCATGCGGTCGAGCACTTTTCCATGCACACCGGACAGATCCTAATGCTGGCCAAGATGCGGAAGGGTCGGGATCTGGAATTGTCGAAGTAATTCCCCGGATGGTTCTAGTTACAGAAACGCGCCACAGTTTAGAGTTACGCCTTTAGGCGTGATGGACGTTGAATGCCCGTATCTTTGGCTAACCCAGTCCAACCCTCATCACGCCTGAAGGCGTAACTCTGAACCGTGGCGTGCTTACGGTAAGTTGAGCGTTGGCGAACGTTCTTTAGGCGAAAGCGGCAATTGCAAGGCCGATAGGTAAAAATATCATCCAGCGGAACAAACCTCGCCCTCACGTGTCTAACTCCCCATGAAACTCAAATTGGGGAAACTCCTGATCGGGCTTTCCGTCCTGGCCTTAGCCTTTTCTATCGGTCTCGGTATTTTTCTGCTTTGGTCATTTCGTAATCAACCACCCGAAGTAACGGAATTGGAAGATCCACCATGCGTTTCCGTGCCGAATTATGACAGCACCGCGGTGCCGTGCTCGGGCATCGACATCTCTGCCTTGAAGTCATTGCCGGATGTTGGTCTGCGGGACCTGCTAAATGATCCTGCCAACTACCAGGACCAAGTGGTACGCGTTCACGCGACACTCAGTTGCGGCATGCATGGGTGCGTGATGTGGCCGGGGGCGTGTGTCGGGGCCGATGAATACGCGGATGTTTCGTTTGAATCCTCCGCCGCAAGAGCCCTAGTCGAAGCGATCCAACGTGATGGAGACGGCGAAATTTGGAACTTAGAATATGACCTTGTGGCGGTCGGCAAATTCAGCCCGGCTGAAGCTACCGATGATCACCCGCTTTTTATGCCACATTTCAAATTCACGATCTGGCGATTAGAGCGTGGTACCAAGTCCGATTGCGGGGTCCGGTACGAATTGCCAATACCCGACGAAATTGCGAATTAATAATGTGACTTTCCCCAAGTTCAAGTTACAGAAACGGGCGTCAGTTCAGTTACGCCTTTAGGCGTGATGGACGTTGAATGCTCGTATCTTTAGCTAACCCAGTCCAACCCTTATCACGCCTAAAGGCGTAACTCTGAACCGTTACGCGCTTACGGTAAGTCGAATGGTGGCGACCGGCCATTGCGCCTGAACGCGTAATCCTAAACGCAGGCGAACTTCGATCGGAGGTAATTCCCCCGGCACTGTGGCAATCCACATCCCCATCCTGTGGCGCAGTGGCTATCCGCGCCCTCTGCTTTGAAGTATTCAATAACGCCAAGTCCTATCTCGTTGAAAGAAGTGCCTGCATATGAAGCGCCTTGCCTTTCGCATTTTGGTCGCCGTTGTCACCTTTCTCTTCGGCCTGGGCGTGGCCCAGGTTAATTTGACGCCACCCAGAAGGGCGACCATGGGTTCGACCGTGGATCTGTCGGTTATGCCTAGCGCCGCTGCCATCGGCGAGATACCTGTTTCCAATCTGTTGGAGAAAGTTGGTGATCTTCCCGCCGCGGTCGGAGACAACGCACGCGTGCGGGTCCAATTTGTCAGTAAAGAGATCGGCTGGCTTTCGATCGATCGAGTGTTATGGGGAACGAGCGATGGCGGAAAAAGCTGGGATCGATTGTTTACGGCACCGGATTTGGGGGCAAACAAGGAAAGTCTGATCGGGCGATTTCAATTTCAGAATGAAGACGCGGGGTGGATGATCGCATCGTTCAAACTTTACCGAACTGCCGATCGAGGAATGACCTGGTCGCTAGTTCCGACGCCAGTCAGCGCCGACTTGGGCCATGGACCCGCGGCCGGGGTAAGCGATCTGGCGGTTTTGGAGGACGGCCGTCATGCCTGGCTGGTGGTTGATGGATACCGCCCACAGTCCGCCGGCGAGAATCGCTATGGCGAGTATCACCAGCAATACTCCTCCGCCGACGGTAAAAAGATCCTGGCCTCCCGGATCTATTACACCGAAGACGCCGGCCGCAATTGGTCCTACCGGCCGCTTTCCACCCGAACCAGCAAGGTGCTTCGGATCGAAGCTTTGGATCGGCATCACGCGTGGGCCAGCGGGTTGTCGGGCATGTTTTACTTTCAGCAGGGGAGATGGATTCCCGCCGCGAACGATGCCGCCGATCCACGGAACTTTGGTTTGGTCAACAGTTTGTCGGTATCGGTTTCGGCACCGAGTGAGGCGCCGGACCGGATCTTCTTCGTCGATTCACGGGTCGGATGGCTGGCGAACCGAAATGGCTATTTGGGCAAGACACTGGATGGCGGCCGGACCTGGACCGATGTAACGCGCGAACTGGGCGGCAAGGGGATCGATCGCGGCCCGGGTCCCGCCCTGGACGGCATGAAGGTCCAATTTTCCGACCGGTACTATGGCTGGGCGATCGATGGTGACGGCAATTTAGTGGCCACGTACGACGGCGGCGTTAGCTGGCAGGTCGTGGATGAAACCGAACCCTGGTTGGATATTTTTCTTGACGGACACAGCGGTTGGGTGGTCTCGCGCCGAGGGGTCTTTCGGTTTTATATCGAGTCGCAATGCGGTTGTTAGGTCGCGCCAAGAATTTACATTAACAAGTCCGTCGTCGTATCCAACTACCGCCATTGAGGGGTATGAATATAAAACGCTTTGCTTTTCGTTTGTCCATC
>JBDSEC010000496.1:0-5146 GCA_039920205.1 Pyrinomonadaceae bacterium | reverse complement strand
CGCGGAAGGTTAACCTCCCGCGCTTCTCGGTTTTTGTCCGGCGAGCAGGCTAATCCACGGTCCAGCACTCGCCGCTGTGGATCAATTTTTCCAATGTGCCCGCGCCATCCTTACCGACCGCGCTATGGATCTGCGCGGCCATCATGTCCTCATAAGTGTCCTTCTGCACGGAGCGGAATATGCCGACCGGTTGGGGGAATTGGCCACCTTCCTTGAACTCCATACGGGCCAGCATAAAGGCCACGGACGGGTCGGTCTCGGTCTCGTCGTGGACCAGCAGATCGTCCACCGTCACGGCGTCTTCGCCGATCGTCACGACTTCGGGCAACGCGCCGCGCATACGGATTCCCTTATCGCGATCTTTGCCAAAGATCATCGGCTTTCCATGTTCCAAATAAAGCACATGGTCCGCGCGCACGGTCCGTTCCGCAAATGAATCAAACGCATTATCGTTAAAGATATTGCAGTTCTGATAAACCTCGAGGAACGAGATGCCTTTGTGCCGCGCCGCCGCCTGGACCATCGCGCCCAGATGTTTCACGTCTATGTCGATCGAGCGCGCGACAAAAGTCGCCTCGCTGGCGATCGCGACCGATACCGGATTCAACGGATAATCGATAACGCCCATCGGAGCGCTTTTGTTGATCTTGCCCAGTTCTGTCGTCGGGCTATATTGTCCCTTGGTCAATCCGTAGATGCGGTTATTGAACAAGATGTAATTCAGGTCCAAGTTGCGCCGGATCGCGTGCAAAAAATGATTTCCACCGATCGACAGCGCGTCGCCGTCACCGGTGATCACCCACACTGATAGATCGGGATTCGCCGCTTTGATGCCCGTGGCGATCGCGGGCGCGCGTCCGTGAATGCTATGAAACCCATAGGTGTTCATGTAATACGGAAAGCGCGACGAACAACCGATGCCCGAAACAAAGACCACCTTTTCGCGAGGGATGCCCAAGTCGGGCATCACCTTCTGCACATTATTTAGGATCGCGTAGTCGCCGCACCCCGGGCACCAGCGCACCTCTTGGTTCGAGGTGAAATCCTTTTTGGTCAGCTGAGCCGGTGGCGGCGCAACCGCGAAATTCAACTCGCCGCCTTCGGATTCGGCCGAGATCACCTGCTCGACCACATGCCCGTTACCGTTGGTTCCGTTTCCGTTGGTTGTCATGGTTGTTGCTCACTTTCATTCACTGGCCCGCAATCGAACAAATTGAAATTCAAATCCGGGGATCTAACCATAGGGAGTTTCGCAATCGCTCACTCAAAAGTTTCGGGCGGCGCGTTCTCAACCGCAGTGCAAAGCGTCAAAAACTGGAGGCGCACATAGGGATCCAGCCGATCGGCAAATTCGCTGGTGAGGCCGCGAAACTTGATAAGTTCCTGAACATCGGCCAAATCTTTTAATCTTGCTGGCGCGGTCATACCCGACGCCAATTTCAACTCGATTAGTTTTTCTAAAGTGACGAATCGAATACCCTCGATTACCATCGAATTGTCAGCCGGATCAGGAAAGGCAATAGGTTTGGGCATACCGTCACCAGGAAACCCACCAGAGGTTATTACTTCGATACTCACCCCATGAGCGGTAGACCGAAACATCTTCCGAGCTCCCGGGAATGCGGGTACATATCCCAACCCGACCAATTCACGATGGAACGATTCTAGTCCCTCTGGCGTCATAACCAGATCTATGTCTTCGGTATATCGGGGATAGCCGTATGCAAACAGCGCAACCGCCCCGACGACCACGTAATCGATTTGATGCTGGACCAAATCCGCGCCTAACTGCGCGAGAGTCCTATTTACCTTGCCTTGACCCATAAAGTAGCGGGATCCCTCCGCGTAGGTTTCATGCAAAGAACGCACTTGGTCACTTGAAGACGGATATGTCATAGCTTAGAAACTGGAATGTTAGCTCGGTCCATGAACTGCTAATGTCAATCTTCCGGTCGCGCTAGATTTCCATGCCCGATTTCCATTCCTTCGCCCGCTTCGCGGGCTCCGGAAAATCAAAAGAGGCAGTTACCCCCAAGCTCCGCAGACGCTACGCATGGGGCTACACTATGCCGCCCGCTTCGCAGGCTCGTTGTCCGTTCAAACTGATCTTGCGCCATTAGCGACCTGAACGCCCAGGCCACCGGGCCCATCCATTTGTGACAATCAACTCACTCGCCCAATTGTCAGAATCATGGCCCGGGCTTACAACACCAACCCCGGCTCCCGGCCCCTGACTCCCGGCTCCAAAACCAGAACCCGGCTCCCACCTACAGGTACTCCTCGACCTTTGCCACGATCTCGCGGATCTGGAATGGTCGGCCTTTCACTTTCGGAAAACTGACCGCGTCCACCAAGAATTTTGCACGGATCATGGTGCAGAGCTGACCCAGATTCATTTCGGGAATTATAACCGTGTCAAAACCCGCCAATATCTCGCCCAAATTCGATGGGAACGGATTCAGGTAACGAAGATGCGCGGCGGAAACGCTGCGGCCTTGGCGCTGCATTTTCTCGACCGCGGTCGTGATGGATCCATAAGTCGATCCCCAACCGAGGACCAGAACCTTTCCAGTCGTTGGACCAAAGACTTCGATCAACGGAATGTCCTGTGCGGCTCGATCGATCTTTTCTTGCCGTAAAAGGACCATGAAGTGATGATTTTCGGGGTCGTAATTCACGTTACCCGTCAGATGCTGTTTTTCGATCCCGCCGATGCGGTGTTCCAAGCCCGGTGTCCCGGGAATGGCGTAGGGCCGCGCCAGCGTCGCTTCGTTGCGCGCGTACGGCATAAAGCCGGTCGGATCGGAAACGAACTTGGCCTTGAGATCAGGCAAGTCCTCGATCTTTGGCAACAACCACGGCTCCGCTCCGTTGGCCAAATAGCCGTCCGATAAATAAAAGACCGGTGTCATATACTTCAGCGCCAATCGCACGGCCTCGATCGCCATATGGAAACAATCGCCTGGTGTCGCCGGCGCCACCACGATCACGGGGCATTCACCGTTGCGTCCCCAAACGGCCTGGAACAGATCGGCCTGTTCGGTCTTGGTCGGCAATCCCGTCGAAGGTCCGCCCCGTTGTACGTTGACGATGATCAAGGGCAGTTCCGTCGCGACCGCCAGACCGATCGCTTCTTGCTTCAAGGCGACGCCCGGACCAGACGTTCCGGTTAAACCGATGTGGCCGGCAAAGCTGGCCCCGATGGCCGAGCAGACCGCGGCGATCTCGTCCTCGGCTTGAAAGGTCTTAACGCCAAAATTCTTGTGCCGTGCCAGCTCATGCAAAATATCGGACGCCGGTGTGATGGGATACGAACCGTAAAATAGCGGTCGTCCCGCCAATTCGGCGGCGGTAACAAAACCAACTGCCGTTGCTTCGTTTCCGGTGATCTTGCGATAGGTGCCGGGCGCGATCTGAGCTTTCTTGATCTGATAGTGAGTAGTAAAGATCTCGGTCGTGTCGGCAAAATTGTAGCCGGTCTTGAGCGCGATCTCATTGGCCTTGGCCAGTTCCGGTTTCTTGGCGAACTTGGCGTGGATCCACTCTAGCGTTTGTTCCTGCGGACGATCATAAAGCCAATATAGAACCCCCAGGGCAAAGAAATTCTTGCACCGGTCAATGTCCTTGCGCGACATCTCGACGTTGCCTTTCAACGCTGTCATGTTCAGGGTAGTGATCGGCAGCCGGTGAACCCGATATCCGGCCAACGTATTGTCTTCCAACGGGTTGGACGTATAAAGGGCCTTGGCTAAATTGTCTTTGGTAAATTCATCCGTGTTGATGATGATGGTGCCGCCCTCTTCCAGATCAGGAAGGTTGACCTTTAAGGCGGCGGGATTCATCGCCACCAACACATTGGGTTGATCGCCCGGTGTACGTATTTCGTGATTCGAGAAATTAAGTTGAAAACCGGAAACACCAGGCAGGCTGCCGGCCGGGGCGCGGATCTCAGCGGGAAAATCGGGCAGGGTCGAGATATCGTTACCCAACACGGCGGTCGTGTTCGTAAATTGCGTTCCGGTCAATTGCATCCCATCGCCGGAATCACCGGCAAAGCGAATGGTGACGGTCTCTAACTCCTCGAAATGCTTATCAATATGTTCACTTGGTGGTTGAATGACGGTGCTCATGGCGCGATTGAAACTCCTTTATGATCGAGTCCGCGACCGGTGGTTAGGCTAGAGACACAACTAGCCCGAAAAGAAAATCCCCCCTTGATCCCTATGAGCGATAGTCGGCTGGCACGTTGAGACAATTTTACTCCTGTAAAAGCAAAAGTAAAAGAAATTAGAGGAAAGAGGTTAGAGGTCGGAGGTTAGAGGTTAGAACGTGAGTGGTCAGCGGCAAGTGAGGATCTCAAACTAACCTCTAACCTCTGACTTCTAACTTCTATTTGCAGCTAGTTCCTTCTCGTATGGCGAGATCTCGATCAACCGGTCAACTACCTCGGTCAAGATAAGCACAGTTTCGTCGATCTCGAGTTCGGTATTGAAACGTCCCACCGAGAACCGTATCGACCCCATCGCCGTCGTATAGGGAATATTCATCGTGGTCAATACGGCCGAAGCGGTATGCGAGGCGGAGTTACAGGCCGAACCCGTAGAAACCAGAATGCCCGCGTCATCCAGATGCGCCATGATGGTTTCGCCCTCAAGGTATGCGAATGAAATGCTCGCGGTGTTGGGCAGGCGGAGCGAGCGGTCGCCAGTGCCGTTCACCGAAGCATTCGGGATCCGGCCCAAGATCGCGTCCTCAAGCCGATCACGTAACGCTCGGTTCGCACTGCTTTCCAGCGATGCTTCGCTCAATTCGCAGGCCTTTCCCAAACCAACGATCGACGGAACGGGTTCGGTACCCGCGCGTCGGCCGCCCTCTTGCGCGCCGCCCATTACCATCGACGGCAAGGTGACGCCAGAGCGGACATACAAGGCTCCGATTCCTTTAGGTGCGTAAAGTTTGTGGCCCGACACGGCGAATAGATCAACCTCGGTAGTTTTCAGATCAAGTGGGATCTTGCCCGCCGCTTGCACCCCGTCAACGTGAAAGACGGCCGTCGAATTATCGCGCACGATGCGGCCGATCTCTTCCATCGGAAACAATATTCCGGTCTCGTTCTGCGCCAACATGATGGTCACCAAGGCCGTGT
>JBDSEC010000495.1:0-3941 GCA_039920205.1 Pyrinomonadaceae bacterium | reverse complement strand
CCCGTTTGGTCGCTTTGGGCGGTCGGGGTCACCATACCATTTGTTGAATTGATCGCCGGTGCGATGGTGATACTCGGTTTGAAGACGCGGGTAGCGCTGGTCGCGTTGGGCTTCGTGCTGGCGACGGTGACGTTTGGACACTTGTTAAAAGAGCCGCTCTATGAATTCCACACCCACGTTATTCCCCGATTAGCGCTCGTGCTTTTTATTTTACTATTGCCGCGGGGGGATGATCAATTCTCGGTCGACCGCTTATTGACCAGGCGCGATCCGCAAACCCCGTTGAACGCAAGCTAGCCAGTTACTTATCCACCGCCATCTCTCCTTCGCTTTGGGCCAGCGCGGCTTGGGCGGCGGCCAAGCGTGCGACCGGCACGCGATAGGGCGAACAGCTTACATAATCCAAGCCATTCTCGTGGCAGAACGCGATCGAGTTCGGTTCGCCGCCGTGCTCACCGCAGATGCCGATCTTGAGGTCGGGCTTCACGCTGCGTCCGCGCACGACGCCCATTTGGATCAACTGCCCGACGCCATCGCGGTCCAGCACTTGGAACGGATCTTCGGGCATGATCTTGTGTTCGACGTAGTAGGAGAGGAACCGCCCGGAATCGTCACGGCTCAAGCCATAGGTAGTTTGGGTCAAGTCGTTGGTGCCGAACGAGAAGAAATCGGCAAACTCAGCGATCCGGCCGGCGATCAGCGCCGCACGCGGCAATTCGATCATTGTACCGACCTTGAATTCGACGGTCATCCCCTGTTCGGACATCACCTGCTGCGCAACTTCACGGATCACTTCGGTCTGACGACGCAACTCTTCTTCGGTGGAGACCAGCGGAACCATGATCTCGGGCTTCACCACTGTGCCTTGTCCCAGCACTTCACACGCGGCTTCGAAGATCGCGCGTGCCTGCATCCGGCTTACCTCGGGGAAAATGATCCCGAGCCGGCAACCGCGCAAGCCCAACATCGGATTGGCTTCGCGCATACGTTCGACCTGATGCAAAAGTGTCCGCTTCTCCGCTAATTGGTCTAGCAGTTGATCCATCTCGTTCAGCGTACCGGCGCGCAGCAATGCCATCTTTAATTCGGCGAGTTCGGCCAGTAATTCTTCCAGATTCGGCAGAAATTCGTGCAGTGGCGGATCCAACAGGCGGATGGTGACCGGCAAACCGGCCATCGCGCGGAAGATACCGGCAAAATCGCCCCGTTGCAGAGGTAACAACTTATCCAGTGCCTTTTCGCGCGCACCGACGCCGTCGGCCAAGATCATTTCCCGCATTAGTGCCAAACGGTCTTCGGCAAAAAACATATGTTCAGTGCGGCAAAGACCGATCCCCTCGGCGCCATACTCGCGCGCGACGGTCGCATCATGCGGCGTATCTGCATTGGCCCGGACGCCCAATCGGCGAAAACCGTCCGACCAGCCCATCAATTCAGTGAACTCCGGACCGAGCTTGGGTTGAACCGTCGGCACTTGTCCCAGAAAAACGCGACCGGTCGAACCATCCACGGTGACCCAGTCGCCCTTGGTCACTAAATTACCATTCACACTGAATTGCTGTTGGCCGTAGTCGACCAATATATCGCTAGCACCGGTGACGCATGTCTTCCCCATCCCGCGCGCCACCACCGCGGCGTGGCTGGTCATGCCCCCGCGTGCGGTAACGATCGCCTGGGCCGCGACCATGCCGTGAAAATCATCCGGGCTGGTCTCTTGCCGAACCAACACGACCTGGGCGCCATCGCGCGCCATGATCTCGGCCTCATCTGGACTAAAGACCACCTGGCCCGAGGCCGCGCCGGGACTGGCCGGCAATCCGGTAGCCAGTACAGTCACCTTCGCATCGGGATCGACCGCCGGGTGCAGCAGTTGGTCTAACTGGGCCGGAGAAACGCGACGGACGGCGGTGGCCTGATCGATCAAACCATCATGGGCCATTTCGACCGCGATGCGGACGGCCGCCGCGCCAGTGCGTTTTCCGGTGCGCGTTTGCAACATCCAGAGTTTGCCGCGTTCGATGGTGAACTCGACATCCTGCATGTCTTGATAGTGTTGCTCTAACCGATCGGTGATCGTGCAGAATTGCTGATAGATCTCGGGTAGTTCATCCTGCAGATGGCTGATCGGATTGGGCGTGCGGGTTCCGGCCACGACATCTTCGCCTTGGGCGTTGAGCAGATACTCGCCATAGATCACCTTTTCGCCGGTCGAGGGGTTACGCGTAAAGGCGACGCCGGTGCCGCTTTGCCCGCCCATATTGCCAAAGACCATGGCCTGGATATTGACGGCGGTGCCTAAGTTGTCCGGGATGTGATTAACGCGGCGGTAATCGACCGCGCGCCGGCCGTGCCAGGAATTGAAGACCGCGGCGATCGCCACGCGCAGTTGTTCGAACGGATCGTCGGGGATTACGGCAGTGCCGCCGTTCTCGCCCAAAATGATCTGCTTTTCGGCGGCGATGATCTCGCTCAGGTGTTGCGGCTGCAGATCGGTATCGCGGCCGCCAGCGGTCTGCGCCTTAAAGCGATCCATCACGCGTTCGAATTTTTCATGGGCAACGCCCAACACGATCTCGCCAAAGAGCGACGCGAACCGGCGATAGGCATCCAACGCGAACCTCATGTCGCCGGTCTGCACGGCCAGGCCTTGGATAGCTTCTTCGTTGAGACCCAAGTTCAGCACGGTATCCATCATGCCGGGCATGGACAGCGGTGCGCCCGAGCGTACCGATACCAGCAGCGGATTCTCACGCCCGCCAAATTTGCGGCCGACCTTGGCTTCGATCTGCTTCAGCGCCAGCTCGATCTGTTCCCACATCCCGTCGGGAAATTTTTTGTCATTTGCGTAGTAGGCGTTGCAGGCTTCGGTCGTGACGATAAATCCGGGCGGGACCGGCAAGCCGGCGCGGGTCATATCCGCCAACCCCGCACCCTTACCGCCGAGCAGGTTCTTGGCCGAACCGTCACCCTCTTCGAATAGATAGACATACTTCGGCGTCGCGGCTTGCGGAATGATGCCGATGGGAGTTAACGGCTGAGTAATTGGCGATGACATAATTTTCCTAACTTTAATTTCTGTTTAGTCTCGGCGCGCATAGCGTCCGGGCAATTTTGGCCCGTTTTCCCGACTGGTCATTGCAACGGGCGTTCCTCGTAGATTCACGTGGTATTTAGGCTTTTGGAGGTATTTATCGAGGATTTTGTGAGCATTTTCGCGCATTGGTGGGTGGAATTTCGCCCACGATAGAGGGTGGCCAGCAGATTTATAGGAGAGAGCCAACAAAGATGCGAATTTATGCTCTTCGATGTCGAGTGCCAAAACGCAAGAACCCAGTCGCTATGGCTCCCGGTTCTGACCCGATCACCACCGAGCTCGTATCTCACCCCGGCTACTGACTCCCTACTCGCGGGTGAGCACTTCCTCGAAGTAATCCCGCCAACTGACCGGCAGGGCCGGATGCCGCACGGCGCGGGCTAGCAGCTCCGGATTCTTTTCTTTACTGACGTACAGGTTGGTGATGTCGGATACGGTCAATTTCGATTCGTCGCGACCAAGCAATTCGATCGTATCGCCGGTTTGGATCTCGCCTTCGGACTCAACGGAAAAATAGAGACCCGTACGACCGCTGCGGAGGAAGCGCCGGAGAATGTCGTCGCGTTCGAAACGTGCCGCGAGTTTATAGCAGGGCAGGCGCGGTTGGGTCACCATAAACTCAGCCGAACCGATACGGAACCGGTCGCCGATGAAGGCCGCTTCGGCATTCAATCCTTCGGTCGTGAGATTCTCGCCAAAGTGGCCCCAGTTCATTTGAATGTCGGGGTACTCGCCGCGCCAGAACGGATAATGCTCAGACGGGTAAAGATAAACCGCCTTTTCCGGACCACCGTGAACGGTAAGATCCGCCTGACGGTCACCATCCAGGTTGGTCGTGCGAACCTGC
>JBDSEC010000494.1:0-3961 GCA_039920205.1 Pyrinomonadaceae bacterium | reverse complement strand
GGTGCCGGGCGATACCTTGATGCTGGAAGTAACCGCCCTGCGCGTCGGCACGCGAATTCAAAAGATGCGCGGCGAAGCCAAGGTCGACGGACAGATCGTCGCCGACGCCGAGATCATGTGCGTCATTGCCACCAGACCGGAATAGCCATTCGACAGTAAGGTCATTAGTCGGAATCTTGGTTGGGTGCGAATTGCGCTCAACAAATTCGGGCTCGTGACCTTTCGTATTGGTCCTATATGTCCACATTCATTCACTCGTCGGCTTGTGTCGATCCGAAAGCCCAGATCGGTACCGATGTTTATCTTGGTCCTTTTACCACCATTGGACCTGATGTCACATTAGCCGACAAAGTCCGCGTCGAATCCCATACGGTTATCGACGGTAATACCTGGATCGGCGACGAAACCCATGTCTATCCCTTCGTTTCTATTGGTTTAGCGTCGCAGGATCTGAAATACAAAGGCGAACCGGCCGAGACCCGCATCGGTAAACGCAATCGCATCCGCGAATTCGTCACGATTCATCGCGGCACGGAAGGCGGCGGCATGTTGACCTCGATCGGTGACGATTGCCTGTTGATGGCTCAAGCCCATGTGGCCCACGATTGCCAATTAGGCAATGGCGTGATCATGGCGAACGCCGCGACCCTGGCCGGGCATGTGCAGGTCGCGGATGGAGCGAATTTGGGCGCCTACACCGGCGTGCACCAGTTTTGCCGTGTCGGCCGCGAAGCCTACGTCGGCGGCTATTCGGTGGTCGTCAAGGATGCCCTTCCTTTTGCCCTTACCGTCGGCAACCATGCAAAATGTTACGGGCTAAATACGGTCGGGATGAAGCGGCGCGGCTACGATCCAAAAGTGATCGCCGACCTGCGGCACGCATTCCGGTTTTTACTGGCGGCCAAGCTGAACACTACCCAGGCGGTTGACCGCATCCGGGCCGAATTGATCGACACACCGGAAGTCGAGGAATTGATCGCGTTCATCGAAAGCTCGGAGCGCGGCGTCGTAAAATGAACGTAAGCGCGCCGGTTACGTCCCCTAGCCCCATCCGTTAGTCACGGTTTACAAAGCGCTCGTCACTTATTCATTGTCATCAGTTATGCAATACGGCTTAATCGCAGGCAACGGACGATTTCCCTTCTTGGTGCTCGAGGGCGCGCGTCGCCGTGGCGTGTCGATGTCCGTGGTCGCCATTCGCGAAGAGACCGATCCCGCGATCGAGACGCTGGCCCAGAAAGTGATCTGGGTCGGTATTGGTCAACTGGGCAAGATGCTGCGCTTTTTTAAGGAGCAAGGCGTCACCCACGCGATCATGGCCGGACAGGTCAAACATGTGCAGATCTTCAGCGGAGCCCTTCCCGATCTGCGGATGCTGAAGATGTTCATGGGCTTGCCACGCCGTAACACTGATGCGCTGATCGGCGGCGTCGCCAACGAATTGGCCAAGGACGGGATCGAACTGATCGATTCGACCTTTTTCATACCGGACCAATTAGCGGTCGAAGGCGTCATGAGCCGGCGCAAACCTGACGCGCGCGAGTTGAAAGATATTGAATACGGTCTGGAGGTCGCCGGCGAGATCGCGCGGCTGGATCTGGGCCAGACGATCGTGGTGCGCGCCCGCGCCTGCGTCGCGATCGAGGCCATGGAGGGTACCGACGCCACCGTCAAACGCGCGGGTGAGCTGGCCCGCGGCAAACTGACCGTGGTCAAGCTGGCCAAACCCGATCAAGATATGCGCTTTGATGTGCCGGTGGTGGGTCTGCCCACAATTGATACGATGGCGGCGGCCGGCGCCACCTGTTTATGTATAACCGCGGGCAAAACGATCATGTTCGACCGGGACGCGATGCTGAGTCGCGCCGCGGAAAAGCGTATCGCGATCGTTGCCGTCGCACCCAAGACTTAGACCCCAACGCCATCCACCACGCTCCTTTTCCTATTTTATTCTTGTTGGAGAATCGATGAAACGACTTTTAGTTCTACTTCTATGGTTAACCTTGATCCCGACCGGTTTAGCCACGGCTCAATCGGCATCCGCTACCATGAAGACCGGTTCGGCGGCACGAGCCACGGCCGAAACTGTCACCGCGGCGCAATTAAAAGATTATCTTTCCTTTGTTTCGTCAGACTTGATGGAAGGCCGCGACACGCCATCCCGCGGTTTGGACATTACCGCGTTATTTATCTCGACCCTTTTGGCTCGCTGGGGCGTACAGCCCGCAGGCGATAGTGGCACCTATTTCCAGAAGATCAAACTGCTCCGCACGGTCGTTAAGGACGAAGGTACGGTCGCTTCGATCGGTGGCCGCACCTTCAAATACGGCGAGAGTTTTCTGGCCCAAGCCAGAGCCGGCAACGTCAGCGCGCCGTTGGTCTATGTGGGCGATGGCTGGTACGTGAAATCAAAGAACATTGATGCCTACGCGGGTTTGGAGGTAAAGGGAAAGATCGTCGTCGTGCGCGGTGGCGGTTTCCCGACCGGGCTTACGTTTACCGAACTCCGTCAGATGGATGCCAAGGATTGGGCCGATCCCACCCATTACGCGGAACGCAGCGGTGCCGCGGGGGTGATCATCTTGGCCGACCCGGGGACGGTGGGCGCGTGGGATCGATTAAAACGGTATCAGCAGAACGTGGGTAATTTAGTGGTAGAAGGAATCCCCAGCGAACGCGACAATACCGTGTCGATACCGGTGATCACCGCTAACCCGGCTATGGCGACCGCCTTGTTCGAAGGCGAAGCGGTCACCGCGGCTAGTGTGTTCGACACGACCAAGCCCGTGGCGCCCTTTGCCTTCGGCGCGCCACGCAAAGTTAGCTTTACCATTGCCGCCGAAGAAAAGATCCAGTGGACCCAAAATGTGGTTGGCGTAATCCCGGGCAGCGACCCGCGGCTGAAGAACGAATATGTCGCGGTGGGCGCACATTACGACCATATCGGACTCTCTGCACAGGGGGTCAATGGCGACCTGATCAACAACGGCGCCGACGACGACGGGTCGGGCACGGTGTCGATCCTCGCGTTCGCCGATGCCGTCGCGCACGCCAAAGTTAAGCCCCGGCGATCCATATTGTTCGTTTGGCATTGCGGCGAGGAGAAGGGTCTGTGGGGTTCGCAATATTTCACCACCCATCCGACCATCCCGTTGAGGCAGGTAGTCACCCAACTGAACATCGACATGATCGGACGCAGCAAACCGGCGGGCGATACCCAACCGCGCAACAAAGATCTATCGGGCCCGGACGAGATCTATGTGATCGGCTCGAAGATGATGAGCACCGATCTAGGTGCCTTGAGCGAACGGGTCAATAACGGTTACCTAAAGCTGGCGTTCAACTATAAGTACGACGACCCGACGGATCCGAATCGTTACTTTTTCCGTTCGGACCATTTCAACTATGCGCAGAAGGGCGTGCCCATCATCTTCTATTTTGACGGCGAGCATGTCGATTATCACCGGCCGTCGGACGAGATCTCGAGGATCGATTTCAACAAAATGGAACGAGTTGCGCGCACGGTCTTTATGACCATGTGGGAGATCGCCGATTCGGCGGAAAAACCGACGGTGGATAAAGAACTCCCGGGTCTGTTACAGCGGCGCTAGAACGCTCGGACATCGAAACCCCAAAACATTGATTCCCAGTTAAGAGACGGCCTTCGACCGCCGGCGCCCCCATCGCGAGACCCGGCGGTCAAAGACCGCCTCTTAACTTAGAGAGAGAACGTTGGCGCGAGCCGCGGCGGTCGAAGACCGCCGGTTAACGATTGAAAGTGGCGGTGATCTAACCGCGGTTCGAACGCGCGGCCAATAGGCGTCGATAGGCTTCGGAACGAGCTAAACCCATTTCTTTGGCGGCACGTTTCAGCGCTGCTTTCGGGTCCAGGCCGGTTGCTTCGAATTCCGCCACTCGCTGGGCAATATCGACCGGATGATCCGCGGCTTCCTCGACAGCC
>JBDSEC010000493.1:0-2725 GCA_039920205.1 Pyrinomonadaceae bacterium | reverse complement strand
TCTACGGCAACGAAGTATGCCCGGCGTGCGGCCAAGAGGGAATTACTCCGGAACCGGTTCGTTGGATCGCCGATGCCGCGCAACAAGCCCATACGCTGGGCCGTGACATTTCACCGGCTATTGTTTTATTGCGGCACTTGAGCGCCAATCGTCGCACGATGGGTGCGGCGGCGGGGGCCGAGGTTGATCGTGGTCCGCTGGGCCATTCCTGATCTAGGCGCACGGCAGCGTTCATTTTCTGACATGCGAACAGTTCTTACGGCCAAATCAGCAGTACGGATCGCGGCCGTGATTCTTTGTCTCCAATCTTTCTCTTTTTCCGTCTCGGCTTCACTGGCTGATTCCAATTGGCGTCGGCAATCCTCGGGCACTTTTTCTCATCTACGAACCGTTTTCTTTTTGGACCAGAACCTCGGGTGGGCCGCCGGCGTGCGGGGAACCTTACTTCGCACTGAAGATGGCGGCGGAACCTGGACGATCGAAAAGCGTCCGAGCGAGGACACGATCCGTGACCTGGTCTTCTTTGACAAAAAGGAAGGCTGGGCGCTCTGCGAGCGCAACATCTTTCTGATGAAGTCGATGCGCGAGTTACGATCATATCTGCTGCATACTGCCGATGGGGGGACGACCTGGGATCGGCTCGACCTGGAAGGTAACGATTCCGAGGCGCGGTTTACGCGTTTGGTTTCCGGCGGTGAAGGGCGGCTTTGGTTAGTGGGCGAGGCCGGTTCGCTTTACGCCACGACCGACCGTGGACGCAGCTGGAAACGGCAGATCTCGCCGACCAGGTATCTATTGATGGGCGGCACTTTCCTGAACCCGAACCAAGGATGGCTGGTCGGCGGCGGCGCCTCGATCCTGCGGACGATCGACGGAGGGATAAGTTGGCGCACGATCATGATGCGCAACGCCCCGGGCGCGCGTTTCGAAGCGATCGCCTTTGCGAATGCCAACCGCGGTTGGGTGGTGGGTAACGGCGGGCGCATATTTGCGACTGGCGACGGCGGGCGAAACTGGAATCCCCAGAATTCTGGAACCGAAACGGATCTCGCGGACGTGAAATTTCTAGATGCAATGGAAGGTTGGGCGGTCGGGGCCGAAGGTACCCTGCTCCACACTACCGACAGCGGCGCGCATTGGACCAATGTGGGCAGCGGAACGGCTCACCCGCTGGAACGCCTGGCGATCCTAGACCGAACCCACGCCTGGACGGTCGGCTTGGGCGGCACGATACTCTCACTCACCCGGTCCGAAAAGGACCAGGCGCCAGTGTTTCGGCGGCCCTAACCAAACGACTAGTCCGATCCTTCAGCCAAACGCACACGATCGACGCCAATGTCCTTCTCCAACGGGCCTGGTCGCCAAAGTGTAGAAGCCTGCATGACGAACCACGGCGCATGCGCACCCAGGGTTGGTGGTGCCGTCTTTAGTCGACTTCTACGGGTGAGTAAGAAGCCCGTCTGAACACGGTACTAACAACCTCAGGACACGGGAGTGTTTTCGTATCGCGCTTCGCGCGAGTACTCAGCGCTGCCTAACCAGGCACCTTGCAACTCTCCTCTCAACGGTTAGAATGCTGTTCGAGATCTACTCGATGTTTAATGTGTGGACAAGGAAGCGGTCAATGGCCCGGGAACAACTCGAATTGAATTTGAAATCGAAAAATAACGTTCCGCGGGATAATTCGCCCATCACCCCGTTGCCGTTTTCGATTTTGGTTGACAACGCGGGCGTGATCCGGTCGGCAACTGAATACGCCCGGCGCTATCTACCCACTGGCGCTGGTCCGGATCAGGCCCGGCTGGCGAACTTGGTTCATCCAGATGATATACCCAAGGTTGCTGACTGGTTGGCACAGATCCAAAGTGACCCGTCCACGTCGCCCGGAGGCGATTTTCGTATCGTCACGACCGATGGTAACGAACATTTGATCCGCGGTGTGTTCGTTGCCTCAGTTCAGGCGGGCGAGTTAGCCTATTCCTTGGCCGGATTCGATATCACGGAACAATCAACCCGATATGCCGAGTTGCGCGCAACCGAAGCCAAATTCAATGATCTATTGGAGAACGCCACCGATCTGATCTACACCACTGATCTGGACGGGAATTTCCTCACCATCAATGGAGCTTGCGAGCGCGTTCTCGGGTATACGCCAGAAGATGTGGGCAAACTGAATATCTCCGACCTAATACCCGCGGAACACCTCACTTACGTGCGTGAAACCGTCACCAAGAAACTATCCGGAATTCCCGTTCCGGTCTACGAAACCGATGTCATTACCCGTTCCGGTGAACGCATTGCGGTCGAGATCAGTTCGCATCTGCTTTACGAAAACGGTCAACCGATCGGGTTGCAGGGGATCGCCCGGGTTGTTACCGATCGCAAACGTACGGCCCTGGCGTTGCGGTCATCGCAGGAACGCTTTGCCAAGGCCTTTGCGGCGGGACCGATAGCGATGATGATCGGTCGCTTGTCCGACGGGGTGATCGTGGATGCCAATTTTTCGGCTCTGGAACTGTATGGATACGAGCGTGAACAACTGATCGGGCATAGCACGATCGAACTGAACATTTGGCCCACCGTCGAGTCGCGGACCAAAGCCATACAGCAGTTGCAAATGCAGGGATCGCTGCGTGACTATCCGGTCGAGTTGAATACCCGTCAAGGGTACTCGCGCCACCTGATCCTTTCTGCTGAATTGATCACACTGGACGACGTGCCCTGT
>JBDSEC010000492.1:0-6130 GCA_039920205.1 Pyrinomonadaceae bacterium | reverse complement strand
CCAAGATCTTCGGATTGTGCTTCGACAATACCTTCGTGATCGCCGCCGTTAAAGTCGTTTTGCCGTGATCTACGTGCCCGATCGTTCCTATATTTACGTGCGGCTTCGACCGGTCGAATTTTTCCTTGCTCATAAGTTGTGTCTCTCGCTCCTCAAAAAAATAGGTGATCGGTAATGACTAATCGGCGGCGCCACTGCTGAACGGGGGCCGCCCATTTCCCACCGCTATTTTGCGACTCCCTGCACCTTGGCAATTACTTCTTCCGCCACGTTCTTGGGCGCCTGATCGTAACGCTCGAAATGCATCGTCGAAGTGGCGCGTCCCTGCGTAGCGGACCGCAGATCCGTGGTGTAACCAAACATTTCCGACAGCGGCACGAAGGCGGTAACCACCTGTACGCCACCGGTGCGGGGTTCCATCTTTTCGATCTGGCCGCGGCGGCGATTCAAGTCGCCGTTGACCGCGCCCATGTACTCTTCGGGGGTCACGACCTCGACGCGCATGATCGGTTCCAGCAAGACCGGTTTGGCCTTGCGCACGGCGTCTTGGAAAGCCAAGCTGCCCGCGATCTGGAATGAACGCTCGTCCGAGTCAACCTCGTGGTACGAACCGAAGACCAAACGGACCCGGATATCGACCAACTCGTAGCCGGCCAAGAAGCCGCGTTCCAGCGCATCGCTGATGCCGCGTTCGACCGGCTTGATGAACTCTTTGGGAATGGCGCCGCCGGAGATCTTGTTTTCGAAGACAAAGCCTTCGCCCGGAGCCGGTTCGATCTCGACTTCGACGTGACCAAAGGCGCCGCGGCCACCCGTCTGTTTCTTGTAGATCTCTTTGCCCGGAGCCGCCTGGGTGATGGTTTCGCGATAGGCGACCTGCGGTTTGCCGACGTTCGCCTCCACACCAAACTCGCGCTTCATCCGGTCGACGATGATCTCGAGGTGGAGTTCACCCATGCCGGCAATGATGGTCTGACCGGTCTCGTGGTCGGTCGAAACGCGGAACGAAGGATCTTCCTGCGCCAGGCGGTTCAACGCCACGCCCAGTTTGTCCTGATCCTGACGCGTCTTGGGTTCGACCGCGACCCGGATCACCGGATCGGGGAAGTCCATCGCTTCCAGAATGATCGGCTTATTCTCGTCACAAACCGTGTCGCCAGTGGTGACATTTTTCATGCCGCCGATGGCGATAATTTCGCCGGCGCTGGCTTCGTCGATGTCTTCGCGTTTGTTCGCGTGCATTTGTAGCAGACGGCCCACGCGTTCTTTGGTGCCCTTGATCGCGTTGTAGGCATACGACCCGGCCTTGATCGTGCCGCTATAGATACGGACAAAGGAGAGCTGGCCCAAATGCTTGTCGGCCATGATCTTGAAGACCAAGCCCGAGAACGGTACCGAGGCATCGGCCGCGCGGCTTTCGACCTCGCCGGTCTTGGGATTGGTACCCTCGATCGGCGGAATATCGAGCGGCGACGGGAGATAATCCACAACCGCATCCAGTAAAGTCTGCACGCCCTTGTTCTTAAAGGCCGAGCCGGTGACGACCGGGACGATCTTCAAGGCCAACGTACCCTTACGGAGGGCAGCGCGAAGTTCGGCCTGGGAGATTTCCTGGCCTTCTAAAAACTTGTCGGTCAGATCGTCGTCGACCGAGGCGATCGATTCGACCATCTTCTCGCGGGCGGCGGTCGCGGCTTCGATCAGGTCGGCGGGGATGTCGGTGATTTCGTACTCCGAACCCTTGGTCTCGTCGTTCCAAACCAGCGCCTTCATGGTTAACAGGTCGACCACGCCCTTGAGCTGATCTTCCAAGCCGATGGGGATCTGAATGGCGACCGGATTCGCGCCCAAGCGCGTAATGATCGATTCGAACGACCGATCGAACGAAGCACCGGCGCGGTCTAGCTTGTTAATAAAGCAGATGCGCGGTACGCCGTACTTATCGGCCTGACGCCAAACGGTTTCCGATTGCGGTTCGACTCCGGCGACGCCGTCGAAAACGGCGACCGCGCCGTCTAGGACGCGCAGGCTGCGTTCGACTTCCATAGTGAAATCGACGTGGCCCGGAGTATCAATAATGTTGATGCGGTATTCGGTGTTTTCGCGGGTCCAGAAACAGGTGGTCGCGGCCGAGGTGATGGTGATGCCACGCTCTTGCTCCTGCTCCATCCAGTCCATCGTGGCGGTGCCTTCATGCACTTCGCCGATCTTGTGCGATCGGCCGGTGTAATACAGCACCCGCTCCGTGGTGGTGGTCTTACCGGCATCAATATGGGCCATGATGCCGATGTTCCGAAACTTGTTTAAATCGTGCTTTGCCATTGCTCTAACTCGTAGTTCGTGCCGGTAAACCTTGGCGGCCCCGGCCCGCGATCTACGCTCGATTGATCCTTACCACTTGTAATGCGCGAACGCCTTGTTCGCGTCGGCCATGCGGTGCGTATCCTCTTTTTTCTTCACCGCGTTGCCGCGATTGTTAGCGGCATCCAGCAGCTCGCCCACCAACCGTTCGGTCATCGTCTTTTCGCCGCGATTGCGGGCGTAACCAACGATCCAGCGGATGGCCAGCGCCCCGCGACGTTCCTGCGGAACTTCGATCGGTACCTGATAGGTGGAACCACCAACGCGGCGCGATTTAACTTCGACCGTCGGCCGAACATTGTCGATCGCGCGCTTGAACACCTTTAACGGTTCATCGCCGGTCTTATCGCCCAGCGTCTTCAAGGCATCGTAAAAGATCGATTCGGCGGTCGATTTCTTGCCCGCGTTCATAACACCGTTGATGAACTTGGTCACCAGCGGGCTGTTGTAAACCGGATCCGGCAGAATATCGCGTCTGGCTGCAACTCTTCGTCTTGGCATATCTTCTCGTAGGGGTTGGGGGTCAGGGGTTAGGGGTTGGTAAAACCCGCGTTAACCGCCGCGCCCAACATTCGGAAACCTATTTCTTCTTACCTGCTGCTGCGCCGCCGGCTTTCGGCCGTTTGGCGCCGTACTTGGACCGGCCTTGTTTGCGATCGGTCACGCCGACGGCATCCAGCGTTCCGCGGATGACGTGGTAACGCACACCCGGGAGATCCTTAACGCGGCCACCGCGGATCAACACGATCGAGTGTTCTTGCAGGTTATGGCCGACGCCCGGAATGTAGGTGGTTACCTCGATCCCGTTGGTCAAACGCACACGTGCGACCTTGCGCAACGCCGAATTCGGCTTCTTGGGGGTCTGGGTATAGACGCGCGTGCAGACGCCACGTCGTTGCGGCGATTGCTGCAACGCGGGACTTGCGGTCTTGTACTTGACCGCCTTGCGGCCTTTGCGAACCAGCTGATTGATTGTCGGCACTTCTCTTTAACCTCGATTTACTCTGCTATTTACGCCGTTTGAAGCGCAAAAAACCACTTGGCCTGCCTCTTGCCGGAACCAGTCCGGAAGTCAGCGCAAGCAAGCTGCTCGATAACGAAAATTGTGCTAAGTCAGGGATTCTCTGAAATCGCTAAATTCTAGCGGGCGTGGATGTTGGCTTCCCTGGAAGCCGAAACTTTTCTGTGGCGTCGCATTTGTATAAAGGCGAGCAGGTGGTTAAACCATTTCGCGCGCTGAACGTTGGATTGCCTTGGGGTTGAATCCGCGGCAGAACGTCAGCGTTTACGCCACAATATTTGTTAGCGACCGTTCAAAACAACCAGCCGGGCAACGCCTCCACACCATCAGAACCACTCAAGCGCTGCACTGTTAAGCTCAGACCATCAGTCCGAAACTAGAAACTATAGTGGATGGTCGATTTAGTGTCAAGGCGGGTTGGGACGGGTTCACGTCCTAACGGGGAAATTTGTTGGCAAAAAGCGCTCAAATCGCCTCCAATCGCTCAACCTGCAAATAGCGCTCAACAGTTCAGAATTACGCCTCTTCAGGCGTGATAGTCGCACGCCACAGTCAACTAACCGTAAGCGCGCCTCAGTTCAGAGTAAAGCTGGTAGCTTAGAAATTTTGTGAACTCGTTTTCGAGCCTTACCTGCTCGACCAAGCCAGACAGATCTCACCACGTTCAAGCCCGAAGGGCGGCACAATGTAGCCGTGGGTGGAGCGTTTTTTGCGTAGCCCACGGAAAGCACAAAAATAGTTCGGAGCCCGCAGGGCGACAGCCGCTTTCAGCGATTTCCATTTGCAATGTTCCACGATAGAATCCATCCGCTTTTTCACTTTCCAACAGGCGAGAATGTTATGTCCTACACCAAACTTCTGTATCACATTGTCTATGCAACAAAGGAGCGACGACCATATCTCGCCCCTGCTTGGCGTCATGAAATGCATGACTATCTGGGAGGTACGATTCGAGATTTGAAAGGCACCGCCGTTGAAATCGGTGGGGTTGACGACCACGTTCATTTGCTCACATCGATCCCACCCACGATCTCGGTCTCCGAATTCATGAGTAAGTTAAAGGCGAATTCTTCAAGCTGGGGCAAGCGCCGATCGAGTCATTCGTTTGGATGGCAAGATGGGTATTCGGCTTTATACTGTGAGCGAATCGCAAGTTCCCGGAGTGCGTGACTATATACGCACACAGGAATTGCATCATCAAAAGTTAAGTTTCCATGAGGAGCTTGAGATACTCCTTAGAAAGCACAATATCCCGTCCGTCGAAGGCTCGCGTTAGCCTCCGTCACAAAAGATGGAGATCGCGAAGTCTCGGTTGTCTCACCAGAATCTCGTTTGCGGGTTAAGCGAAAAGTGGCGAAATTCTACTTTGGATAAATGCATTTGGAACGGAGTATCAGCGGCTGTCGCCCTGCGGGCTCCGAACTGATTTTAGGCTTTCCGTGGGCTACGCAAAAAGCGCTCCGCCCACGGCTACACTCCGCCGCCCTTCGGGCTTTAAATGAGGTGAGATCTATCGTGTTTGGCAGTGTTAGGGAGCTTTAATTCAGGCTCCAAACATCAACGTTCGATAAGCCGTAACGCCTCGCCGAAAAGCGTTCCAGTAAGTTGATTCTGGGCTACGGTCCTCACACCTGAAAGGCGCAACTCTGAACTGTTGCCCGGTTTCGGTAAGTTGAATAGACCGCCCGCCGAGCAAATCTTTATGAAATCCTTATAACTTCTTTACCGACTCTTTATGCCCGTGCGAGTAGCATTTTGTCGGTTGAGTGTGCGTTGAGTTAATGCACAAAGGCACGGAGGCAGCGCTTCCGTGCCGACTCATCTATGAAATCTTTCTTAAGGAACCTATTCGCCGGGATCCTGAGCGACGGCGATCGAATATGGCTATTGCCCTTAAACGAATCTTAGTTGGCAACCCGCTCAAGACCGAACAGGCCGCACACGAACGTCTCTCGAAAAAGACCGCGCTGGCGGTCTTTTCTTCTGACGCGCTGTCCTCGACCGCCTATGCGACCGAGGAGATCCTGCTCGTTTTGGCCGCCGCGGTGGCGTTTGGACAGGCGACCGCGTTTACCTATGTCGTGCCGATCTCACTGGGGATCGCGGCGTTGCTGGTGATCGTGGCCATCAGTTACCGCCAAACGATCCACGCCTATCCGTCGGGTGGCGGCGCCTACATTGTGGCCAAAGAGAATCTCGGCATCAACGCCGGGTTGGTGGCCGGGGCGTCGTTGTTGGTCGATTACGTGCTGACCGTTTCGGTTTCGATCGCGGCGGGGGTGGCGGCGATCACCTCGATGATGCAAGGGACGCGATTCGCCTGGCTGGACCAACACAAAGTGCTGCTCTGTTTGATCTTCATCACGTTCATCGCAATCGCGAATCTGCGCGGGGTGCGCGAATCGGGTGCGTTGTTTGCCGCACCGACCTATGCCTTTCTGATCTGTTTTCTGTTCATGATCGGTTACGGGCTGATCCACTACCTTTCCGTGGGGGGCGCTGCGCCGGTTTTGGGCGGCGAGGAATTGGCGGTGGCCGAGGGGTACAAGTTTCAACCGATCACGATGTTTTTGATCCTGGGCGCGTTCTCGAACGGATGCGCGGCATTGACCGGGATCGAAGCGATCTCGAACGGCGTACCGGCTTTTAAGAAACCTGAAGCCCGCAGTGCCGCGACCACTTTGGTGATAATGGCCGGATTGCTGACCATCATGTTTTTGGGCACCAGCATCATGGCCTATCTATATG
>JBDSEC010000491.1:0-12415 GCA_039920205.1 Pyrinomonadaceae bacterium | reverse complement strand
CGACCCCGCCGGACGATATCGATGACGCTGACATTGTGCGGGTCAGTTCCACCTTGGTGGTAGTACCGGTTTCGGTGATAGATGCCGCCGGCCAACCGGTTTTGGGTCTTACGGTTCCCGATTTTCGAATGGAAGAACAGGGCAAGGCGCAAGAGATCACGCAGATCGGGAATCCGGAACAGGTGCCGTTGGACATCGCGTTATTGATCGATGTTTCATCCAGCACCAGCAAGAAATTCGATTTCGAGCTCCAAGCAGCGACGCGCTTCCTGAAACAGGTGCTGAAACCAGGTGACCGGGCCGCGGTTTTTGCCGTTGAGATGGAACCGCGATTGGTCCAGCCTTTGGCCTCGGCCGATGTGGCGTCAGCCCAGTTGCTTGGTTTGCGCGCACCCGAAACGCCGGTCCCCACCGCATTCTATGATGGGGTTAGGAATGCCGCAAAATATTTGACCGACAACACCCCGTCCAACCATCATCGCGTGATCGTGGTAATTTCCGATGGGGATGACAATTTCAGCCTGGAGATCCGCGACGTGGCGATCGCGGATTTTCAAAACCGCACCGATCCGCCAACCACCCCTCCGCAGGATCCAAAGAAGGCTCGTATCGACGCTTCCGAAAAGCGGCAAAAACTACTACACGATCGCGCTCAAGCGGACGTCTTGCGCGAGGTCCAACGCGCGGATATATCGGTTTATTCGATCAATCCTTCGGGAACATCGGTTTGGCTGAATCAGTCCGGACTGCGTGCACAAAAAGGAATGGAACTGATCTCGGAAGGCACCGGCGGAACGTCGTTCCTGCCAAATAAGGTCGAAGACCTTGACCAGGTCTTTCGCCAGATCACGGCGGAATTACGCGCCCAATATCTCTTGCAGTATTATTCGTCTGACGAATCTTCGGCTGACGGGAAATTCCTGACGATCAAGGTCCAAGTCCCACAGAAAGCCACTTTAAGAGTGCGGGCGCGGTCTGGCTATTACGTCAAACGAAAGTAAGAACAATTAATAATTAACAATTAATAACGAACATCGGCAAGTCAGCATGTATCCCGAAACAATGCCGGTGCTTTTCAATTATTAACTATTCATTGCTTTCCGGCGCTCTTCAATTATTAATTATTAATTATTAACTATTAATTGCTTTTTAGCTTGTCATCGCCACTAACACCTGCGTTAACTGGTCCATCGCTGCCAACAGAGTTTGCGAAGCGGCCTTTAGTTGTCCGGCCCCAGCCTGATCCTCGGCTGCCGCCAGCCGCGCGGCCGTTCCCTTGATCGTCGGATAGTATTTTTGCAACACAGGTGATGAACGGAAATCGAGCTCAAGCTGGTCCAACCCATCGACAAAATTGTGAATGCTGTTGCGCAGGATGACTTTACTGGCGTTGTTCTGTCGCGTCAGCTCCGGCGAGGCGCTGCCCGTCCGGGCATTGGCGTCATTCTCTTCGATAACCTTTGCTACGCCGCCAAACAGGTAGAGAAACCTGGCCAGATTATTTACCTGGATCGTGATCCGGTTGGCACCGTCCCGCTTTGTGATCGGTCCGGACTTAGCCGGCGCAGCGGTGGCGGGCGCCGCCGGAATGCGGCGGATGCGCGATTGGGCCATCGCGCTCGCGGGTGCTAAAACCAAAACCAACAAAAGTAATCCGTAAATGCGTTTCACGCGTTAGTCTCCTTCTGAATGTAAAACGGTCGATCCGTTCTCGAAAATCCCGGCCGGGCCATACTAAAGATTCAAACTATGCCCCCTAGCGTTGCATCGTCAAGCAAATACGGTCTTATTCTAACAAAAGGATCTTAAAGCTGGGACCATGCTGGCACCAAACTGGAACCGCTTGCTGGGACCGCGGGCGGCTCACCCGCTGGGTTGGGAGGTTGTCCGCTCCCTGAGGTCGCACAACTTGAGCAACGCGTTAGTGCCCAAACACTGGATCCTTCCGCACCTCACGCGGCTCCGCCGCCCAATGCGCGGAAAGGCTCGGCCTTTCCGAAGTTGACTCCATTTTAAGTTTCTGGCGGCTACGCCGCCGCCGCGGCGTAGCCGCAAATATAGGACATCACTCCTGAATGGCGAAGCCATTCCGCGCATAGAGCGGCAGAGCCGCAAAAGCAAGAACAACAAGATCCGATTGACCTCGATCGTGGGTTGTAATAGGCCGGCTGAAGCCGTACGAACGCTGACGTCCCCGCCCGCTGGTGAGGAGGTGTCGAGATTGCCGAAAGGTTCAAACGCAGGTTGGACGCATTCTTCTGCCGTCGTGGCACCGCGACAGCGGGCGAGCCGCCCGCGTTCCCGGCTACTGGTCGCCCGCTACTTCCGACAACCAAGGCTATGGCCCGCCTTTAGGCCCCAAGGCCGAGCCTGCTACAATATATTTCAATATGATGGTGGGTACGGCAACAATTCGACAACGTAAGCTTAATGTGTGCCGATTGGGTCGCGTCGATTACGGCGAGGCCTTGGCCCTCCAAAAGGAGACGGAACGCCGGGTCCTGGCCGGGGAACAACCTGACACACTCTTGCTACTTGAACATCCCCATACTTTTACCGTGGGACGACGGTCAACCGGTGCCGCGGGAGTTTTGGCTACGCCGAAAATGTTGGAGGACTTGGGTGTGCACGTCTTCGAGACCAATCGCGGCGGAAAGGTCACCTATCACGGGTTGGGCCAGCTGGTCGGTTATCCGATCGTAAACCTAAAGCCGGATCGCGAAGACGTACATCGTTATGTGCGCGATCTAGAAGAGGTACTGATCCGGTCGCTGGCAGATCTAGGCGTTGATGGCTTTCGCATCGAGGGTCTGACCGGCGTGCACACTGCCCAGGGAAAGGTGGCCGCGATCGGTGTGCACATCGCCCGATGGATAACCACCCACGGTTTTGCCCTAAACGTGAATACGGACCTGAGCTATTTTAATATGATCGTCGCGTGCGAAGGTGAACCGGTTACTTCGATCGAACGGTTACTCGGGCGCGAGGTACCGTTATCCGACGTGGAAGGGATCGTCGCCCTCCGCTTCGCCGAGGTATTCGACGCCGAGCTCGTGCCCGCGTTTGGGGTTCCCGTTTTGGCGGGCGGTTTTAATGGAGAAGAAGCCCGCTAAAGCGGGAACTCCGAACGCAGGGACTCAACGCGCGTTCGTGTTTATGCGGGCAAATCCCCTTCCCGCTGGTACTTTCAACCATTTACTTGGAGGAGATATGCACAAATTAGTTCATAACGCGGCCGCGGTGGCCTTGCTGACCGGCGCGGCGCTGCTTTCCGGTTGCGGTCCGGCCGACAATTCGAACGCCAACACTACATCGACGACCAACACGAATCCTCCGACGGTTTCACCCGCCGCGCAGACGTTGACCGTGGTCGAACGCCCGCAAGCCGTCAAAGATAAAATGGCCGCGCGCGGCGAGCAGGACCAAGCCAAACCGGTATTGAAGATCGTCTCGCCTTCGGAGACCGCACCGGTAACGAGTTCGACCGTACCGGTAAAATTGGAACTATCCGGTGACCTCAAGGGCTATAAACCGATGAAGGATCCGTCCACCGGCATGGGCAATCACATTCACGTTATCTTGGACAATCAGCCGTACGAGGCCTATTACAATTTGGACCAGCCGTTCGAATTGCGCAACGTGCCCGATGGTGAACACACGCTACGCGTGTTTGCCTCGCGCCCGTGGCACGAGAGCTATAAGAACGAAGGCAGCTTCCAGATGGTGAAGTTCACCGTCAAACAAGGCGGAGCCGATACGGCGAAACCGGCGACGACCGCAAAGGGCGAGAAGATGGCCGATCCAAAAGTCGAAACCGCGCCGCCGCCAACCGCCGAGGGTAAGGATATGCCCGCCAGTAAAGCGGGCGCGGTTGACATTACCAAACCGCTTCTTACCTATTCACGCCCCAAGGGCGAATACAAGGGCGGCGATACCAACGCGATCATGATCGACTTTTGGTTGACCGGCGCGAAGCTGAAAGGCGATGGCGGCGGGTATCGCGTCCGCTATTCGGTCAACGGCGGGGAAGCAAAGTTCATCGACACTTGGGCACCCATCTGGTTGTCGGGATGGATCGCGGGCAAGGATCAGATAAGGCTGGAACTGGTCGACCAGGATGGAAATGTCGTGGATAACGGCGGGTACAACGTAACGACCCGCGAGATCACGGTCACTAAGTAATGGCGCGGCCGGGCCGTCATCAACTGCGTTTTCAAGAGTTGGCTGACCGGGCCGCGATCTGTGTGGTGTGTCCCGATCTGTGCGAACGGCAGGCGGTGCTAAGTCCGCTGAACGGATCATTGCGACCGCGCGTAATGTTTGTTGGCGAGGCGCCCGGCCGACAAGGCGCCGACCGGACCCGGATCCCTCTTTCGGGTGACCAATCGGGCGTCAATTTCGACCGTTTTATCGGCGCGATCGGATTGCCGCGGGCAGAGGTCTTTATCACCAACGCGGCGCTCTGTAATCCACGCACCATTACGGGAGCAAACCGCAAACCTTCCAACACCGAAGTCAATAATTGCTCGGCCTTTTTGCGGGAACAGATCGATCTGCTGCAGCCGCCGGTGGTGGTGACACTCGGAGCAGTCTCGCTTGCCGCACTCAAACGCATTGAGTATCATTCTTATACGCTTAGTAATGCGGTGGGCCGGATCCATGATTGGTACGGGCGGCGTTTAGTGCCGGTGTATCACCCGAGCCCGCAGGTGTTGGCGTCGCATCGGCGCGATGCGGCCCAACTGGCTGATTACCAGGCGATCGCGCTTGCGTTGGAGTTACCGTTGCTAACCGATCCGTCACGGCGGATCCCAGAGGTTCCTTTATGAAATATATCCTGCGTCCTTTTTTGTTGTATTCGATGGTGCTATTGATCTTGGGTTCGTTCTGTCAGATGGTCAAGGCGCAGATCGGCGCATCGCCCACGCCCATGCGAGTGATCGCTACATCGTCACTTCCCGCCGCGCCTAAGGTTGGCGACACCGCGCCGGATTTTAAACTGCCCTACGCCACGCAGGAAAAGATCTTCATGAAACCCGAAGATCAATTATCGCTTTCATCCTTGCGCGGTAAGGCGGTGATCTTGGCCTTCTATCCGGCGGACTTTTCCGGCGGCTGTACGACCGAGGTTTGCACCTTGCGTGACAGCTTTGCCGACCTGGGAAAATTGAACGCGACGGTGCTGGGCATCAGCGGCGATTACGTCTTTTCGCATCAGGAATGGGCCAAGAAGCACAATCTGCCGTTCGCTCTGGCATCGGATCACAACCACGCCGTGGCCAAGCAGTACGACAGCTACAACGAAGCCTTTGGTTTTAACAAACGCACGGTCTTTTTGATCGACAAGACGGGCGTGATCCGCTACCTGAATTTGGATTTCAAAGCTACCGACAAGGCGGGATACGACGCGCTCAAGGCGGAGTTGGAGAAGTTGAACAAGTAGTTTCACGGCGCCGCCAAAGCTCCCCTCCTTGCTCAAGGAGGGAAAGGGACGCTTGCGTCCCGGGGGTGGTTGTTCTGAAAATGTTCTTCCGTCCGATGTCGGACTTGAATGAACGCTGGATCGCAAATAGTCGTTCAGCTCCATCGGAGCGAGATGTTTATAGTTACGTGGCCTAATAAATATTGTCTTCAGCTCCATAGGAGCGAAATGTTTATAGCAAACAGTCGCCCTTAAAATTTGTCTTCCGCTCCGTAAGGAGCGGAACGTGCCGCCTCGTTGGGGCTCAAAAGTTATTTTTTGCGATTGTTTCTATAAACATTTCGCTCCCGTGGAGCTGGGTCGTTGCAAATCTAACATGTCCCAAACCGCCACCATCGAATCCATTCCGACGGAACCATTAACTGGCGCGGCTTTGGAACAATACGACGCCGTGCGAAATGGCGGCGCCGGCTGGCGTGAACGCGCCGACTGGGGTTTGATACAGGTCAGCGGCACCGAGGCTATACAGTTCCTCAACGGACTGATCACAAACGACATCAAGACTTTGGAAGATGGCCAGTGGATGTCCGCCGCGTTTCCTAATGTTCAGGGGCGTTTGATCGCCAGCGTCCGGGTACTGCACGTCGGCGACGCGTTTCTGTTCGAAACTGAATCCGCCAGTCACGATGCCGTGTATCAATCACTCTACCGGTTCAGCTTTGCCGGCGATTTCAAAGTTGCCGATCTAACCGAAACAACGACGCAATTTAGTGTTCAGGGTTCCGATGCGGCGCGGATCATCGAGGCAATGTTTGGCGGAGTTGCGGCGGCGATCGAACGTGGCCGGGTGGTTTCCGTTGATGGAACGAATATCATCCGGGCAACGCATTCTGGCGAAGATGGCTTTGATATCTTCGTCGAACGTCTGGGTGCCCCAGCGTTGCGTCAAAAGCTGGCGGACACCACGATCACAGAGATATCTGTCGACGTTTGGAACGTCCTGCGCATCGAAGCGGGTGAACCGCAGTTTGACGTCGACATGGCCGCGACCAACGTGGTGCTAGAAGCGGTCGCCGACGACGCGGTCAGCTACACCAAGGGTTGCTATGTGGGACAAGAGATCATCGCCCGTATCCATTGGCGCGGGCATGTAGCGAAAAAGCTTACGGGTTTGAAGATCGCCGGTGGGCCGGTTGCACCGGAAGATAAGTTATTTTCCGTCGAAGGCAAAGAGATCGGCCGCGTGACTTCCGCGGTCTATTCGCCCGCTTTGGACCAATGGGTGGCATTGGGCTACGTCAAATACGATTTTTTGGCTGCGGGTACCGAGCTGCAACTGAAGTCTAGCGAGAGTGAATTTCCGGCCGTGGTAGCCGAGTTGCCCTTAGTACGCGGCAGTTGGTACGAACCGGCCGCGGACGCGATCGCCCTTTAAGCTATGGACCAGACAACCGAAGCCACAACCGTTGAAGCGTTGTCCGACCTGGCCCCGAACCAGGCGCAGTTGGCGTTCACCATAATCGATTCGCTGCTGAACCACACGAACGTGGTCCACGACCTGATCGCGTTGATGGCCCAAGTGCTGGACGAAGACACGGTCAAAGCCCTGACCAACACGCCGCAATGGATGGCCTATCTGGACAGCAAGCGGGTTATGGAAACGACGCAGAAACAGCTGGAAGAATTCAGCGCGATCATGATATCGCTCTCTCCACCAGAAGTTGAAGGAGAGTAATTGTGCAACGAAGTTTTGTTTTTTGGCTCGCCGCTTCCCTCTCCTTAACCGCGCTTAGTTTCACGGCGGCCGCGCAGCAGCCTACGCCCAGCAGATCACTACCTAACTTTCATCAAGTAAATTCGAACCTTTATCGTAGCGGTCAACCAATGGACCACGGTTTCGCCGAATTGGCGCATGTGGGCATCAAAACTATCGTCAATCTGCGCGATGACGATGACCGGGCGCTATCCGAAGAGAAACAGGTAACGGCCGCGGGAATGCAATACTTCAATCTTCCATTGAGCAATCTGAAACATCCGAATGCCGCACAGCTCGAAAAGATCTTAGCCGTGATCAATGACCCGCAAAATCAACCGGTGTTGGTCCATTGCAAACGCGGCGCCGACCGCACGGGCACGATCATCGCCTGCTATCGCATCGCCCACGACGGCTGGACCGGCGACGCGGCTCTCAAAGAGGCCAAATCCTACGGCCTCGGCTGGTGGCAGTTTTCGATGAAGGGGTTTATTGAGGAATACGCGAAAATGTCCCCTCCGAAACGGTAAAGTACGCCATCGCACCGACATCCTGATTCTCCGGACGTAAACTCAGAGCTTAATTAATTCCCTGTTTAGCAGGGCACTCTTGTTTATGGAGGCGATCATGGAAGGAATGACGACGCGGGTCAAAGATCTGATGACCGAGAATCCGGCGGTCTGCACGCCGAAGAGCTGGCTGACCGATGTCGCTAAGTTGATGGTCGATAACGATTGCGGGTGCATTCCCGTGGTCGATAGCGTGGAAAATATGAAACCGGTCGGCGCGATCACCGACCGCGATATCACCATTCGCACGGTGGCAGTGGGCCGCAACCCACTGGAACTAACGGCCGGGGATTGCATGACCAATGCGGCCGAATCGGTCACGCCGGAAACTAGCATTGAAGAATGCTGCGATCTAATGGAACAGCACCAACTACGCCGTATTTTAGTGGTTGACGAGACAGGAAAATGCTGCGGCATCGTAGCCCAGGCCGACATCGCCAAATACGCTCCCGCACAGACGGCCGAGGTGGTGCAAGAGGTCTCGGCTTAAGCGTACGACTGGGCCGAAGCGGCCGGGGTCGGGGATTAGCGGCCGGGGGTCGGGGATACGAGAATCCTGAAGGAGCGCGTCGAATTGTCTTCGTCATTTAGCGGCGGCTGATTTTAGCCGTGGGTTTCAACCCGCGGTAAGCCAGAAATTAGAATTCCCAGGAGGGTATTATGTCAGGAGAAAGCAAACAAACTACCGATCATGCGGTGATACAGAAGTGGGTCGAGGCCCGTGGTGGCCACCCGGCCAGCGTTAAAGGAACCGGCAGCGGCGACGAGCCTGGCCTGTTGCGCATCGACTATCCGGGGTACACCGGCGAAGACACGCTGGAGGAGATCACCTGGGATGAATTCTTTGCAAAGTTCGACGAGACGGGCTTGGCGTTCCTATTTCAGGATGAAACCAAGGATGGCGAGTTGAGCCGTTTCTCGAAGCTGGTAGCGAACGAAGTGGAATCGAAAAAGGCCGCGGGTTAAAGGTCGACTGGGCCGAAGCGGCCAGGGTCGGGGGTTTAGGACCCCGGGGGTCGGGGTACGAGCATCCTGAAGGGGCGCGTCGAATTGTCTTCGTCGCATAGCGACGGCTGACTTTAGCCGTGGGTTTCAACCCATCACGGTGGCCGGAAAACGCCGGGCGTCGCGTCAGTGACGCATGAAATTTGGAAACTTTGCGGGGCAAGTTTCAATTAAACAAACGCCCAATTCAATCGTCGCTGACGCGACGACGTTCGCGGTGGAGATTTCCGTGGCTTGAAAGCCACGGCTAAATTCAGCCGTCGCTAATGCGACGAGGACAAGACCTTCATTCCGGCCGGCGCGACAACGAAACAAAGGGATTCGCCCCAGCAAAGTAAAACGCGCCCGCCGGTGAATAACCGGCGGGCGCATTTATCGTCCGACAGACTGTTTGTCTGTCGCTGCTGGCTTAACCAGTGCCTCGTTTAAAACAAACGGGCAAGATCCGAAAGTTGCACACGACAGACTAACAGTCTGTCGGACGATTTACACCTCGACCATCGCGCCAACCTGACGCAGGCGATTATAGGCACCTTCGCCCTTCTGCAATAAACGGAAGCGGGTGTTGACCAAGATCCCGGCGTTGAAGCCGAGGCTTGAATCCAACTCGAATAACTCTTCGGACAGGGCGCTTTGGGCAACCTGATCGAACGCCATTTGCAGTTCATCCAGCGGCGCATCCACGCCTTCCATGATGATGATCGCCAAGCCGGTTCCGCGGACCCGGCGGCGGGCTTGTTCGCGCAGGCGCTGACGCGCATCTTCGTGAACCTTACCGGTACACATTACGATCAGGTGCGTCGCTTCGGTCTCGACCGCGGCATCCAAAGCCCGACGGGCTTCGGCGGCGTTGGTGTCCCCATCACGCAAAACGAAAAGGAACGGCTGGCCGTTGACGTTGGCCATCATGTGGGCCTCGCCTTCGCCGGGTGACTGTCCCACGGCGACCTGGCTTTCGGGCAATCCCGCGGCACTCAAGATCGTTTGCATGTGATTGATCAGCCACGCGCCTTCGTCCAATAACTTGTTGGCCATTTCGGTCGGCACCAACAATTCGTCGATCTTTTCATCGCTCAACATGCGGCTGCATACACTGCAGGTGGCGCCGCTGGAAGTGATCGCCGCCAGAGTTTCCGGTGACGGCAAACGAAACAGCGGCAAGTTGCTGTTGCGGCAACTGAGAACGATTTCGCGCCGGATCAGGGCAGCCTCGGTAAGCTTTACCACCGAAGCACCTAGCACCGATTCGCTATCGCCACCGGCCGCGATCTGCGCGGCGTGGCCTTCTTCGTTGGCTTCGCGCAATCGGCGCAGAGACTGGCGCACTTCGGGATCTTCCATCAAGGCAGCGGCGCGCAGGCGTTCGTTGGCGGCATCGCGGCGTTCGGAAGAGTTCAAGAATTCCAGATCCTGTTGCGTCTCAAAACGCTTAAAACTGGCCGGGACCTTTTGTTCGTTCAAACGCCACTCGGTGAAATCCATGGCGTTCTTATCGCCCTGGTTGGATTTCGCCCGCGCGTCTTTTAATGAATCGCGCACCTCGCGGCAAAAATTCTCGAGCTGGCGCATGGGTTCGACCGATTTGTGGTTATAAACAATACCGGCGCGCACGCCGATCGGATCGTCATCTGCATTTACGAACAACAGGAACAGTACGTAATCGTCGTGACAAAACAGTTCTCCGCGCACATACTGCGAACCCTCTTCGGCTTCACACCAAGCGGCGATCTCTTGTTCCATTTCGTCCAGATGGGACATAACCAGATCGCCATCTTGCGACATCAAGGCCTGTTGGTAACAGTCCAGGCGCATACGGCGGATCAGCGGGCTAAGGCCCTTGGACTCCAGATTATCCAGCAGGAGAATGCGGGTGGCACTATCGACGGGCTGGAGGGATGTTTTGCTTTCAACGAAAAGCATGGGAAATTCTCCTAAATGATTGGGCGTGATCGAACAAAGCGGGTAGGAGTTGGGGTTATGCTCCAATTAAATATCTTACTTACCTTCGCCCCCATCTGACAAGCAAAATTTTTTGCTGGCCTTTTTTGACCCCTGGAACTCGAAAAAACCGGTCCTTTTTGCTGTATCATATCCGTACAGTCAGATTGACGCTTGAACCATCGCGCTCCAATCGTTAGTATAACGGGATGCGGCCCGGCATGCCGCACTAACCTCGATTTAAAGAATTAATAACCAAAAGTATTGAAGGAGCGGGAACTTCCCCTGGTATTCATGAATTGTAAACATTTCTTTGCCCTTGTTGCGGCCATTATCATTTTCGGCAGTTCCACTGCAATTCACGCTCAAGATGACACCAGAATCCGCAAGGTGGATCGATCGACTTCGGTCGAGGTGACGGATGAAGGCAGCCGTCCGCGCTTGGTCAATGATCCGATAGTGATTTCCGAAGCCCCGGTTAAGCCGGCCCGGCCCGAAGCCCCGCCCCGTTCGAATACGCGGTTGTTGTCCAATCGACCGGCGCCGTTCGATCAGTTAATGTTGTCGGCGATTGATCAACGAATCGGCTCGCGCTATGTTTACGGTTCAGAAGGACCGAACACCTTTGACTGTTCAGGATTTGTCTGGAGCGTTTACAACCAATTGGGCGTCACCTTTGAACGCGGCAGCGCCCGCAGCCTCTGGTCTCGTATGGCGCCCGTCAGCCAAGACGAACAGTATAAGTTCGGGACCCTGGTATTCTTTAGCGGCTTATCCCACGTCGGCATCGTCGCGGATGCAAACGGTTTCTATCACGCTTCACGCAGCAAAGGCGTGGTTTACGCTCCCTTTAATAAATATTGGTTAGAGCGTATTGACGGTTTCCGTCAGGTAAGCGGCCCGGCGATGGCGCGATTAGTAAAGCGCTAAAGCGTTCGCAGAATCGACCTTTTGTAGAAAGCCGTCCTTAAGTGGGGCGGCTTTTTTCTTACCGGCATTTCCGTTTCAGTCTCCGCTCAACTGTAGGCAACGCGTTATCTACGTAGATCCGCGGCGAAAACTTTGACTCGGCCGGCCGCACGGCGGAAACCCGACCGTCAGGAAGCGTTACCTCGCGGGTTGAATCGGGGTTTACGTTAGCTTGCTGCGCAAGCTTGCGGACAAGGATGTCCGCGCTCCCGATAAAACGCTCGTTGCTCTCCGCCATTGTGGTTCTCTTAAAGCTTGGTCCAGAGAATTGCGGACGCCCGAACCTTTGCCGCAATAAAAGACGCTTTACGCTGACGCTTTACTCCCAGGAAAAGCCAAGCCGTCCATCCGCGATCGATTTGCCGGGAGCGCGGACATCCCTGTCCGCAAGCTTGCGGAGCAAGCTAACGTAAACCCTGATTCAACCGGCAAGATAACGGATTGGTTTTGCTGCTCCGGTTTCCCCTGTGCGGCGGCCGGCACGTGTGAGACGTGCTCACGGCCAGGTCTAGCAGGCAAATGCTTTCTGTGATTAGCTAGCCACCGGAGAGCTATTGACCATTCGCTGTTAGTCGATGAAGGAATGGCACGGGCCCAGTTGAATCTTACCTCGCGCACTTGTTAACCGAACCGACAGGTTAACAACCTGTCGGACATTTCGCACCCGCCCTCACTGTCGGGTATCTGCCGTGTGCGATCGCCACGACTCCCTGACCCCCGACCCCTGCCCCCCAACCCCGGCCGTTTCGGCCTTACCAC
>JBDSEC010000490.1:0-21425 GCA_039920205.1 Pyrinomonadaceae bacterium | reverse complement strand
TCAAAAGCATGGGGCTCGGTGGAAGCAAGCGTGAACGGGCCGGACCATTCAACCGCCACGAAATACTCGTCCGAATCAAGCACCCGACGAAGTTGTGCGGAGCGCTCGCGCGATATTGAAATCTTGGTTTCGTGCCGGGCGGGTTGGGTCCAATCGGCCGCGTTCATCTCGGGTGAACCATACGGAAACGCAAACCTAACTCCGATCCGGCGTTGCTCAACCAACCTTGATTCTATACTGACCGCCAATTGATCCAGGGTCGGGTGCACCGCGGTCCGTACCGTGACGGGGACACCTTCTAATCTAAACCGGCTGGTAAGTATTCCGGACCATAGGTCCAATCGTTGCTCGATCTCAGATATGTCGGCTAGCTTGATCTCGCCGGCACCGGCAGCCACATAACACAGTCCGATCTGGCCCAAATGTAGTCGATGCGGGTTCTGACGCAGCCAGTTGAATAGTTCCGTTTGACCGGTGGAGTCAGTGTGATATCCGACCGATCGGCCGTGGGAGTCGTACTGGCTCGGCCGCAGTTTAGCTGGGTCTAGTCCCGGCGCGGGCCGTGTGTGCCAGCCCCACTGCGACATCGTGCACAGCGGCATCTTGTTTTCATATTCCGCGGGCAAAGTTTGCAGGCCAGTGATATCCGCAGTGAAGGCGAATTCACCATTACCGACCGTTAGTGGTGATAGGGGATCGAGCGCCCGCAGGGCCGGGTTGTGCCGATCGACCAGTGCTGCGCGGTCGATGTCGCCACGAGCAGCGCCAGAGAATGGAAGCGCGTCCACCCGAGAGGCGCCGTAGAGCGCACCCGAACCAACTACGACTCCCAAGAATTTACGGCGAGAGATCATTGGTGATCAATTCCGGATCCAACCACAACAATAACGGCTCCGTGGGTAAGATTACCGTACTCGGCAAGCTCAAATTAACTGCGAAGTACGTCCTAGCGTAAAAAGAAAAGTGGGATCGGAGTGCCCGCGAAAGGTACCCCGATCCCAAATTGAATCGAACCATACTGCTCGCGTCTAGAACAGGAACTTAAAGCCTATCTGCGCGCGACGTGCATAGTTGTCTTGGTTAGAAGCACTGATCTGACCGAAGTTCGTAGCGGTGGCACCGACTACGGGCTGCGGGAAGTAGGGCTCGTTGAATGCATTGATCAGTTCGAACCGGATCTGGACCTTCATACCTTCTTTGATATGAATGTCCTTCAGGATCGAAAGATCGACGTTTTTGATAAAGTCACGTCGAACATTGCTGAACCGGTAGGGCAACGTACGCAAGTGGCTAACCGGCGTCGCCGCGGTGGTCGCCGCAGTGATCGCCGCCGTTTGCTGCGCCGGCGTAGCTGTCGCCGGAGTTACACCCGCCGGCAGGAACGTCGGCCAATCCAAATACGAAGCAAAAGCCCCGGTGTTGAACCAGTGATCGGTTGTCCGTTGATCGGACGGTAGCGAGATCGCACCGCCGCGATAGAACAGATCGCCCGATGTCGCTCCCGATGTGATATTGAACGAACCGAACGGAACGGGGAATCCGCTTTGCATCTGGAAGACGCCATTTAGCTGCCATCCACCAAGGACCGCGTTCGCGATGCCATTGGCGTCGCTGAAGAAACGCTTACCTTTGCCAAAAGGCAATTGGTACATCGTGCTAAAGGACAGACGGTGCGTCGAATCCTGATCCGAGATCATCTTCGTCGGAGTCGGGTCGCCCGGGTTCAAATACTCAGTCGCTTGGATCCACTTCGAGAACGTGTAACTGGTTTGCATCGCAAAGCCATTGGTGAACCGCTTGTCGACGCGGAACTGCGCGGCGTTATACCAAGATTTCCCGTCATTGACGGAAGTGATAATGCTGGAGTAGCCCGGGAACGGGCGCAGTAGTTGCGAACGTGCGACGGTCGCGTTGAACAGACCCGTTCCGCGGAATTCAGGCAAGCCGGCGAAGGGATTTGTCACGGTTCCGCCCAAAAACGTGTTGTTGGTGGTCATCGCGGCCGTTCGCGAATTGTCCGCGTTCAGGTACTTATTGGGAACCGCGTTAATGTCACGCGCGATCTCGATGTTGTAACCGTAGTTAGTGACGAAAACCGCTTCGGCAAACCAGCCGCCACCAAATTCGCGTTGGATACCGATCTGACCGCGGGCCTGTTTTGAAACGTTCGGATGTTGGTTGAAGAACGAAATACTTTGGCCCAAAGATGTCTGCCGTCCCAAGGTATCGCCCACCGGCTCCAAGATCGGCGTGTTCATCAGCGGAGTGCTGAGCGAGAACGGGATCGGGGTGGACGAAGCGCCCACCGGAATGCTGGAAAGCACGCCCGTCGTCGTTTGCGAATAACCACTCTGGAAAACGTCGCCGCGCCGTTCACCCAAGAATCCGGCAAACAGACCAAAGCCGCCGCGGATGACGGTCTTGTCATTCAACTGATAGGCAACGCCAAAACGGGGCAGGAAGGTATTCTTCGGAGTCTGGTAAAGACCCTTGCCCGTTTCCGAAGCAAACTGCAATCCGCCACCAACGATGATCTGCGGAAGCAACGCCTTAAGGGCGGGATCATTCAAAAGCGCATAGCGCGTTTGGACCGTTGTCTGCGACGGCTGAATGTAGTTGAAGTCAAAACCCGAAACGCTCTTGTTCTGACGTTCGATCAAGGGCGTTTCGACTTCGTAGCGGATACCAAGATTAAGCGTTAACTTATTGTTCACGCGGAAATCATCCTGGAAGAACACACCGTAGGTCTTCGAGTACTCCGAATAATCCGCACGCCGAACGTAATTTACCGTCGTCGGATAGCCCAGCAGGAACGAGGCCAAAGCCTGCAAACCATTCGTGTCTGCGCTGGACGCCGTTGACGGCCGGGTGTAGGTGTTGTCAAAGATAAACTGACCGGTTTGATCGTTGCTGCGGAAGTTATCTTCCTCGCGATAGATACGCATCTCGCCGCCAAACTTGGTCGAGTGCTTATCCCAAACCTTATTCAGCACGGCGGAGACCGTGTGCGAACTCACCGGACGGAATTCGTTCGACATGCCATTACCTAGAACGGTATTCGCCGGGAAATCAATGCGCGGGAAACGGCGGATATCCTCCGGCGTAAGCCCACTGAACCCAGCCGGAAAACCGAGAGTCGTCAGGTCAAATCCCTGCGCGTCCGCTTCTTGATCCTGTCCGCGAATAAAGCGATTGAATCCGTATCGAACATTCAATACCGTGGTCGAGTTGAAAGTATGAACATCGTCGATCACGCCCTGACGCGAAGCAAAGACGAAGTTGACGCCGCTGTATGCCGACGCGGTGTAATCGTTGTAAATGCTGAAACGATCGTACCAGCTGCCGCGCACGAACAGTCGATTGTTGTCGCCGATCGATTGATCGACGCGGAACGTAAAGTTGTCGTACGGTTGGGTCTTTTCTGCCAACGTGGAGTCAAAGATGTTTCCCAACAGGCCGCCATTCTTCGGCGCACCAAAATAAGATGCGATCTTCAACGCCACCGGATTCAAGCGGTTGGCTGGAATGATATTTCCAGCAAAGGCCGTCCGGCAGAAGGTTCCAACCGCACAGCCGTTTCCGGGCGTGGGGCCAGTGCCGGCGATCGGGGTCAACGGATCGTAGATCGTGACGCCCAAGCCCGAGAAGTTGCCCGCCAGCAGTTGAGCCGTCGGAACGTAGACACTAGAACCGGCATCGAAGCGCGGACGAGCGTCGCGAATGCCTTCGTACGAAAATAGGAAGAACGTCTTGTCCTTGCCGTTGTAGATCTTCGGGATCCAAACCGGTCCGCTAACGTAACCGCCGAAACGGTTTGAGAAGCTTTCCGGACGCGGCTGATTACGAGCATTACCGAAAAAGTCATTGGCGGCCCAGGTTCCCGGTTCCTTCCACAAATAAGCAGAACCATGGAGATTATTGGTGCCGGATTTGATGGTGATGCTGGTAACACCGCCTTCGGTATTTCCGAACTGGGAATCGAAGGTCGCGGTCTGGATCTTAAATTCGGAAACGATATCCGAAGGAGGAACGTAGGTCGCGATAACTTCATTCTGGTTGGCCGTCGCCGTGCTCGGCGCGCCGTCGATCAAAAGATCGCTGCGATTACCGCGGGTGCCATCGATCGCATAGCCAATGATGTGGGTCGGTTCAAACGGACGATCCAACCGCGTGCTGCCGGTATAGGTGGCGCCGGGCGAAAGACCCATCAGGGTGTAGGGATCACCGTGGACCAGCGGTAGTTCAGCTACGCGCTTTTGATCCACCGTCTGACCCAGGTTTCCATCCGAAGTGGTCAGGGGCGCGGCTTCGGAAGTTACCGTTACGGTCTCTTGCGCACCGCCGACCTCAAGCACGATGTCCAGATCGCGCGTGTCATTGATCATGACCTGCACGCCGTCCTGGATATATTTCTTGAAGCCTGCTACTTCGACGATCACCCGATAGGTGCCCGGAAGCAGGTACGGCGCTTGGAAAAAACCATCGTTGTTGGTCGTCAACGTGATGGTCGCATTCCGGCTAGTATCAACGATACTCACGGTAGCACCCGGAACTATTGAATTATTGGAATCCACCACTGATCCGGTGATCCGGCCGCGCGCCTCTTGAGCGTTAAGCGAACCCGAGGACAACCCGAGCACTAATAGGGAAACCAATAAGGCAAAGAACGATGCTGATCTGGTAATTCTCGGTTTCATGTTTCTTCTCCTAATTAATGGAAAGCAACCAACACTTTTCACGATCCAAAGTGTTGGTTACTCAAGATGAGTATCGAAAACCTAGTCCGACCTAGGGCGCGCGAACTGATGCGCTACTTACGGCGAGATCGTCGCCCTGATCCACCCCACACAAACCGGTGGTCGAAATTATCTCAATGGTAATAAACTAGAACTGGAATTGTATGTGCGCTGGAACACTGAACTCATTTACTTCAGGTCGCACATATATCGCTTCCCAAGATCATCACTACCCTGCTTGATGTCTTACTTGCAAACTTCCGCAACTATCTTTGGTATGACCAATCTATTGAACTTCGCCAGGTTAGCTGAATCGGTAAACCGCTTACCTATGGTTGTCGACTCCAACAATGGAAGCTCCGGCGACAGCAATTGGTGGCAACCACCAAAATCAAAATTCTTCTTACGTTAACAGGAGTATTGCGTTCGAATCGGCCTTTGTTTGTATTGTTCTGGCGCCTATAAATCGCGAGATTTACTTACAACACGGCTTAAATCGTTGGCGGAAGCATTCTCATTCACGTGGCATAATTTTGTCAAGCATTTTTGACCAATTTTGCAAATCAATTTCCTTGGGTATGACCAGTACACAATTTTGTCAGGTACCGGGGCAAGGATTCTGAGGCAATTGTGGCAAATTGATCGAGCACCCAACAAATGGCAAAAACCGCTGGAAGTTGTTGATTTTACAGTGACTTATTCGCCCGGGCGGGATTACCTGGTCCTTCGCACTTCAACCGCGAAAACGTGCGTTGGACCGAATCGATTCGAGCGAAAGACGATCCATTTACCGTCGGGAGAAAATGTCGCGTTTGGCTCTAATTCATAGTTATGTGCAGTAAGATCCACTAATTTCTCAGCAACGAGGGCACCGTTCAGAGGCCGGAAAAGGTAGATCCACTGTCCATTTCCGGGTGCCGCGACACTATTGGGCCCGCCTCCATCGCCGCTGAAGAGCTTTCCATCAGGTGCGACATTGAAGTGGACAGACCATTTGTCGCGGTCGATTGGGTATCGGATCTGCCGACCGTTCGCCAACTCGACCCCGGCCAGCCAAAAGACTTTAGCTTTTGGGGTCTGCAGGTCGTACCAAATGATCTTGCCATCGGGGCTGAAAAACTCGTGGCCGGCGATCTCCATCTCCATCGTGCGCCGATGGATCAATCGCGGCTCGCCGCCCTTCACATCGATCGTCCAGATGCGATCGACCTTGTGCCACGGTCCTTCGTGGCTATACATCATCAACTTCTGATCGGTGGGTGAGAACTGGACATGGTTCAGCCAATCGGTGCTGTGATAGAAATACTTGATCTCGCCGCTTTTGATATTGATGGTGTAAAGCGACATCGGTAGCCGAGCGGCCAATCGCTGCTCCATCATTTGGCCCTTGCTGGGATAACTGTCCAATCGCGGACCTGGCGCTACCGCGGGCGCGGGCGGAAGCGGCCCATCAACGCGGCTGCCGCCCAAAAGCGTCTCGTCCGCGTTGATCGCGAAGCCGGAGCCAGAACGGAGTTCGGGCAATTTCAAGATCGCCCGGGTGACGTGGGTGTCCAGGTCGGTCGAGTAAACGGTGTCGACCTGGAAATAGAAAACCTGACGGGTCTTACGGCCGACCACCACGCTGCTGACGGTTCCATCGGCCAGGCTCTCGACCTTTTTGGTCTTGAAGTTATAGGCCTTTAAACCATTAGTGGTGGTGAAGACCAGCTTGTCGCCGCGCGCGGTAAAACCGTTCTGATGAAAATAGAGACTCTGGCTTCCGGCCTCGTCCGATAGGCGCACGACGCGATGACCGGTCGATGGTTCGATCCATTCACGCGGCGGCTCGGTCTGGGCGTGGGCATTGAGAAGCGAAAGCAATGTTACGAGCGCGCAATTAAAGAATTTCATCCGTTATCCTTCAGACCAAAAGCCGGAACGTAGGCTAGCTCAAGACCCCTCACTTATGCCTGAGGCAAGGAGGGGAGTTCCCGCGGGTGACTTAAAACATTTTCTCGACCGCGGCGGCAGCGTGGATCTTGGCGGTGTCTAACAGGGGGATTCCGTTGTGGGATTCTTCGGTCAGGATCAACGGCAGTTCGGTACCGCCCAGGATAACGCCTTCGATCGCGTCACTGGTTTTCATGTGATCGATCACGGCCAACAGTCCATCGCGCGTCTCCGGCTTAATAATATTCTCGACCAACTCGCCGATGTATTTTTGGTGGATATAATCTTGATCTGCATCGCTAGGCAGCACAATCGTCAATCCGGCGGCAGCGAAGACCGGCGGGTAAAATCCACCCTGCATGGTATAGCGTGTTCCAAACAAAGCGACGCGGGACATTCCGAGTTTAAGAATATGATCGCAGGTGGCTTCGACAATACTAACTAGCGGAATATTCGACCGGCGGCGCAGTTCGTCAAAAACAATGTGCGGGGTATTCGAGGCCAAAAGTGCCAGGTCCGCGCCGGCGCGTTCCAGGCGTTCGATCTCCGCCGCCAAGAAGTCCGTGGCTGCGGCCAACTGACCGGCGAACATCATGCCCAAAAAAGTCTGGACGCTGATGCTGTTGATGATGAGATGGGGATAATTCTGATCGGCTTCCCGCGCACGGAAACCAGCGATGATCTCGCGGTAATAAACGATGGTCGATTCCGGACCAATCCCGCCAACAATGCCAAGGGTTTTCATGTTTAACGTCCGACAGACTGACAGAGCCCCTTGCAATATAACCCGGATCTACAAAAGGGTCTGCTGACTAACTAGCTAGGGCGGTCGCGGGCAGTTCCAATAGCCTTTCCGCGGCTCCGCCGCTCTATGTGCGGCGATGGCTCCGCCTCGCCTAAGAGTAGCCCCTTCCGGGTCTCTCCGGGGCTACGCCCCCGGGCGGCGTAGCCGCAATCTACTTCAGGTAACTGCCTGAAAGGTAGAACCTTTCCGCACATAGAGCGGCATAGCCGCGTTACCGACGTAAATTCTGTTTACACACCGCCGATAGGTGCCCAGAAGAGGCGATCCTCCAAGCGAAACATCGACCATTTCGTAATTTTGCAAGCGGCTCGGTTAGGCTGTCAATCAGCAATGCCTTACTAGCTTCTTCAATTGAAACGAGCGCGATGGGAAAGTTGCCCCGACAGGTTAACAACCTGTCGTACCATTAAAACAGTGTCGATTGTGTCCCGTCATCGTTCGGATCTTTCAAGATCCCAACGAACGGCAGGTTCCGGTAGCGCTCGGCGAAATCCAATCCATAACCAACCACGAAAGCGTCCGGAATGGTGAATCCCAAATAATCGATCTTCACATTTCGTTGGCGGCGGTCCGGTTTATCCAGAAAGGCGGCGAGCTTAACGCTGGCGGCGCCCCTTTGTTGCAGATTCGCGAGCAGGTAAGAGAGGGTGATCCCGGTATCGACGATATCTTCTACGACGACGATGTCGCGGCCCTCGATCGCGACGTCCAGGTCTTTGATGATCTTCACTTCGCCCGAACTTCGTTGTTCCAAACCGTAGCTGGAAATGGCCATGAACTCGATGCCCAGCTTCAAGTCGATCTGCCGCATCAGGTCGCTGATAAAGATGCAGGCGCCCTTAAGCACACCGACGAATAGCGGGTTCCGGCCGTGATAATCCCGCGTGATCTCTTCACCCAACAGTCGGATGCGATCTTGGATCTCGTCGGCGGTCAGCAAAATATCGACATTCGGATTGGTGAATTCGGTGATCATCTGCGCGCGCGAACTCGACATGCGTGGTTCCCCTTTTTGGCTTGGACGGCCTTTTCGACCGCGGACGACAAACCGGCAGAGCGGTTGCGCCCGATACTGTCGTGGGACATACTATGCGAGCAATTGATAACAGGTCAATCAGTGCAGGGAAGATAGGCTTTCGCCGAGCAGTTTTTCGTTTCGAATCGGCACCCCCGTAGTTCGTAAGACCGTCAAACTGAAGCTTAGCCAACAATTTATGTCCGAAGATCGCAAAAGACGGGAACGGGTGAAGGCGCTGGTCCGCGCGGCCCTGGCCAATGCCGAACCGGACGCGCCCGAAGTCGTTGTTCCTGCGGTCAGCGCCAAAGCTGCAGGAAGTTCACCGTTTGTGAACGTGGCTCCGCCGCCCGCCGCTCCACCGGCATTCGACCGTGACGAATCGTCCAAGTCGGTGATAACTGAAGACGACTTGCGCGGATTGACCGAGGGCGCGAAACTTCGCGTCGCCGAGGGCGCCCGCTTAACACCGTCGGCCCTAGACATTGTCCGCGAACGCGGGATCGAATTGATCCGTCGCGCGCCGCGGCGAGGTTCGCGAACGAGCAAGTCCGTCGCTGTTGGAGCTGACCACGGCGGCTTTCCGATGAAGGAAGAGTTAAAGCAGTTCTTGACCGACTTGGGCCATCAAGTCCGCGACTATGGCACGAACTCGGAAGCGGCGGTGGATTATCCGGACATCGCCCACGCCGTGGCGCAGGCAGTCGCTGATGGTCACGTCGAACTGGGCATAGTGATCGACGGCGCCGGCGTGGGTTCGGCCATGACGGCCAACAAAGTTCCCGGCGTGCGCGCAGCGGCCTGCTATTCGGTGGCGGTGGCGAAGAATTCGCGTGAACACAATGACGCGAATGTACTCAGCTTGGGTAGCAAGACCATCACGTCGAAAGAGATGCGCGAGATCGTCGAAGTCTGGCTCAGTACCGAGATCGCTGAAGATCGCCATCGCAAGCGGGTGGCCAAGATCACGGCGATCGAGCGGCAATACACCACGTAGTTTATGCGTTCTGAAGATGCTTGGCCCAACGGGATGGCAGTGGCGCAGGTCCGCGTTGCGCGGCCGACCGACAAATTGGAAGAGGTAGTGCGGTTTTACGGTGATGGTTTGGGATTGATACAGATCGGTTCCTTCCACGGGCACGCGGGTTATGACGGAGTGATGTTTGGGTTGCCCGGTCGGGATTGCCATCTAGAATTCACGGCCGTAAGCGCAGGGGCCGGGAGTCAGGGGTTGGTGGATGGGGATGAAGTCAGTACCGCCTGCGATAGCGGGCGGGCGACAATTGGTGACAAGTTTGCTGCCCCATCAAAAGACAACCTTTTGGTACTTTACCTTCCCGACCGCGCCGCAATCGATCGTATTGCGGAAAAATTGGTTGCGCTAGGATATCCGGCGGTCGAGCCCGAAAATCCGTACTGGGCCGAGCGTGGCGTGACGATCGAGGATCCGGATGGGTGGCGCGTGGTGTTGATGAACACCGCTGGTATTTGAACGTACGACAGGTTGTTAACCTGTCGGTGCGGCGCTCGCCGAGGGCCAGCTTCGGAAAGACGGGCTTTTGACTGACCCGCCCCCGCCTGGTTTAGAGGCGGTCTTTGACCGCCGGTGCCGGTCAAGAATGACAGATGGTTAACCTGTCGACGCGTAAGCCGAGTTGCAGCATGAAATTTGACGGGCTAAAACCGATGCGGGCAGCGACAGACTAACAGTCTGTCGGACGATGTTGGTGTTTTGCCGCATTTACTAGACAAGGGTTAAGATATTCATCCCATGGCATATAACGATAACGGTAATTTGGAACAATTGGTCGAGCAGATTACCGACGTCATCATCGCGCGCCTTCAGGCGGAAGACGGGCATAGCGGCGACGCCTGCTTTGTCGGTTCGCCTAGCCCCATGCAGCGGATCGTCGATGCCGGCGCCGCGCGCGTTGGTTTAGTTCTCGGGGAAACCGCCTCCGCCGGCGATTGGTCCAGTCTGATCGACCACACGTTGCTGAAGCCCGACGCAACGCAGGCGGAAATTCGAAAACTTTGTGAAGAAGCGGCACGCTATCACTTTGCCTCCGTTTGTGTTAACCCCACCTGGGTTAGTGCCGCCGCCTGTATCTTGCAGGGCAGCGGGGTTCCCGTCTGCACCGTGATCGGATTCCCTTTAGGCGCCACGTTGCCCGATGTTAAGGCGTACGAGGCGCGCCGCGCGATCTTTGACGGAGCGCGCGAAGTAGACATGGTGATCAATGTCGGCGCGTTAAAGAGCGGCGACGACGCGACCGTCGAATTTGATATTCATTCGGTGGCTGAGGTCGCTCATTCGCACAACGTTATCCTGAAAGTGATCATCGAGACGGCGTTGCTGACTGATGAAGAGAAGGTACGGGCTTGTTTGGCGGCCAAGAATGCCGGAGCGGATTTCGTAAAAACCTCGACCGGATTTGCCAAGGGCGGCGCGACCGTCGCGGATGTCGCCTTGATGCGGCAGGTGGTCGGTTCCGAATTGGGCGTGAAGGCTTCGGGCGGCGTAAAGGGAATTGAAGATGCGCGCGCGATGGTCCAGGCCGGCGCGACCCGTATCGGTGCCAGCGTCGGCGTCAAGATCGCGCAAGAAGCAGCGGGTGTGAAATCCACCGTGGTAAGCGGCGGCTACTAGTTTCTAGCCCCTCTTCAGCTGGAACGGTTCGATGATCGTCCGGCAAAATTGAACGAGCAAGTTTGGAGCGATTCCGCCTGAAGGCGGGGCTACGAACAGAGCTACAAACACAATGGAAAAGAAGCACAACGTATTGGCGGTGATCTTGGGCGGCGGTGCCGGCACGCGTTTATTTCCGCTTACAAGTAGCCGATCGAAACCGGCCGTGCCGTTGGGCGGTAAGTACCGGCTGGTTGATGTGCCCATTTCGAATTGCATCAACTCGGACATCCACCAGATCTTTGTGCTGACGCAATACAATTCGGCTTCATTAAATCGGCACATCTCGCGCACGTATCGCTTCTCGCAATTCTCGAACGGCTTTGTCGAGATCCTCGCCGCTGAACAAACCCCGGAAAGTCCGCAGTGGTTTCAGGGAACCGCCGACGCCGTGCGCCAAGTCTTACCGCACATTGGCGATTGGGGCATCGATACGTTGTTGATCCTTTCGGGCGACCATCTTTACCGAATGGATTACCGGAAGTTTTTGGCGCGCCACTTTGAAAGCGATGCCGATGTGACCATTTCGGTGATCCCAGCGAATCGCAAAGACGCGGAAGAGTTCGGCCTGCTCAAGACCGATGAGGAAGGCCGCATCATCGAATTCAGCGAAAAGCCGAAGGGCGACGCCTTGGAAGCAATGCGTGTTGATACCGCGCGGTTTGGCCTGAGCGCGGACGAGGCCGAGCGCCGGCCGTTCCTGGCTTCGATGGGTATTTACGTCTTCAAGTACGACAAACTTCATGATCTGCTATTGAAGGATACCGCCACCGTCGATTTTGGGCGCGAAGTGATCCCGGCGGCGATCCGGGGCGATAATGTACAGGCGTTCATGTTCGATGGTTACTGGGAAGACATCGGGACGATCAACGCATTCTACAACGCGAACTTGGATATGACGTCGGCGGTGCCCAAATTCAACTTCTTTGACGCGCATGCACCGATCTACACGCGCACGCGTTATCTGCCACCCTCGAAGGTACACAGTTGCGAGATGACCGAGACGCTGATCAGCGAGGGTTGCATTATCCACGGTGCGACGATCAAACGTTCGATCATCGGATTGCGCTCGCGTATTGGCGCCGGCACCAACATCGAAGGTTCGATCATCATGGGTTCGGACTTTTACCAATCGGTCGAAGACATGAGAAACGACCATGCCGCGGGCCTACCGCGCGTAGGCGTTGGCGAAAATACGGTCATCCGCCGTGCGATCATTGATAAAAATACGCGCATTGGCAGCGGCGTAAAGTTAGTGAATGAGGCCGGCGTGGTCGAGGCCGATGGTCCCGATGGCAGCTATTACATTCGCGACCGGATCATCATGGTTCCCAAGAACGCCACCATCCCCGATGGGTTTGTGATCTGAGGGTCTAGAGTTAGTGGCGAGCCGCGAACCGGTTTCACGTATCCGGATTAAGCCAAACGGCATTCCTCGGTCGCTAGTAAGGACAGTGCATGAATTCAGCTTTTCGTCCCATTTCGCTTTTTGCACTTTCCCTTGGTGCGCTTGTCCTGGCCGCGATACTTTTGGGAAGCCACGGCACGTCACCGTTCGTTTCCACGGTCTTGGCTAACGGTCCAACCAGCACCGAATTGGCCCCGGATGCCGATTCTTTTTGCGCGACGAACCGCTACGATCTGCAACCGGTGATCGACAACCCTTCGTGGTGGAGCACGGTCGGGTTGGCCGATCCGGTGTGGACCAGATCGCCGCGTCCGTCTGGGCTCACCTTTAGACCTACGTCAGCAACGGCGCAGACCGTCGATATCGTGGTTGGCCCCGGTGGTTTTTCGTTTGAACCGAGTGGCCGCACTCTCAATGTCGGCGACACGGTCCGTTGGACCTGGGCGGCGGGCGGCCACACGGTAACCGGTGGTTCTCCCTGCACCGCGAATAACTCGTTTTGCTCTCCCTCAAATACTAATTGCGCCAGTGCCGGGACCTCTTCGAATGGTTCGGTCTATTCACGGGTCTTCAATCAGGCAGGTACGTATCCTTATTTTTGCCGTCCACATTGTGGTTTGGGAATGACGGATGTACTTACCGTCAATGCGGTTCAGGTCCGCCCCACCGCAAACGATTTCGACGGGGATGGTAAGGCTGATCTGGTCGTTTTCCGCCCTTCGGTCGCCAGTTGGTATCAATTACGCAGTTTAAACAACGCGTTCATTGCGCAGCAGTTTGGAGCGGCCGGAGATCTTATTACGCCCGGTGACTACGATGGTGATCAAAAGACCGACCTTAGCGTTTTCCGTACCGGCAATTGGTATCAGCTCGTTAGCTCAAATGGATCGTTCCGCGCGGTGGCCTTTGGACAAAGCGGTGATATTCCCGTCGGCTCTGATTACGATGGCGACGGCAAATATGATATAGCGGTATTCCGGCCCAGCGACGGTGCTTGGTACATATTGCAAAGTGCTACGAACTCATTTCGGGCCGTCGGATTTGGCGCTAACGGCGACCGGCCGTTGATCGCGAATTTTGATGCGGATAGTAAAAGCGACATAGCCGTGTATCGACCCACGACCGGTGCCTGGTATTACGTGCAAAGTTCGGATTCCAGTTTTCACGGCGTTGGTTTCGGCGCGGCAGGTGATAAACCGGTTCCGGGTGATTTTGACGGCGATGGCAAGACCGACCTGGCGGTGTTTCGTCCGGCCGAGGGCAGTTGGTACACCCTGCAAACGACGGCTGGATTTCGTGCAGTCAACTTCGGTTTGAACGGCGATATTCCCGTTCCGGCCGATTACGACGGTGATGGGAAGACCGACGTGGGGATCTATCGAAACGGAAATTGGTTCGAACTATTATCCGCCAATGGAAGTTTCCACGCGGTGCAATTCGGCAGCAGTGGGGACATTCCGGCGCCGGCGGCGAATAACCTGTAAGAAAATTAGCAATGAATAATTAATAACGGCTCAGCGTATCGGGCCAACGATTGATCAATCGATCCGGCGCAAGCCGTTCCGAAAATATTAGCTGTTCATTATTAATTATTAATTGGTGTTTTTGGGGGCTTAGCATGAGTTTACCTTCTCGTGGTTTTGCAAAATTGGCATTGCCGATAATGCTCTTGGCCGGTATCGGTTTGACCGTATTGGTCAATTACGTTCGGCCGGTGATACCGGTGGTCAATGCTAGTAACTGGACCGAAATTAGTACCGGGGTTGAACCCGATCCTTATTGTGAGCCTGCGCACCCCGAAATTTCTTTCAAATTGGGCCGCACTTCCGGTTGGTCGGTCGCGGACGCAACCGACCCAACCTTTACTATGTTTCCGCGTACCGCCGGCGTAACTTTTCGTCCGGCCGCGGCCCCCGCGCAAATAATTGACGTATCGGTGGGCCTCGGCGCGGTGGCCTTCGATCCGCAGCAAGTAACCATATTCGCAGGGGATTCGATCCGTTGGACTTGGTACTCTGGCCCCCATACCGTCACCAGTGGTAACCCCGTCGGTTGTGTGGCCGATCAGGTGTTCTGCTCGCCCAATGGTACCTGCGCGGGCGGGGCGACGTCGAACACTCCAGCCGTTTACACGCGGGTGTTCAGTCAACCGGGTGTTGTTGGATACTATTGCCGGGTGCATTGCGGGGGCGGGATGATCGGGAGTATCACGGTCAACGCCGTGGTGATCCGTCCGACCGCAAACGATTTTGATGGTGATGGCAAAGCCGATCTGGTGGTATTCCGCCCGTCCGAGGGCAGTTGGTATCAACTGCGCAGTTCGAATAATGCGTTCGTGGCGCAGCAGTTCGGCGTGAACGGTGATCGGATCACGCCCGGCGATTATGATGGTGATGACAAAACGGACATCAGCGTTTTCCGTGCGGGCAATTGGTATCAGCTATTAAGCACGAATGGATCGTTCCGCGCCGTCGTCGCCGGATCCAGTGGTTATATTCCCGTGGGCGCCGACTTTGATGGCGACGGCAAGGACGATGTGGCTGTCTTTCGGCCGACCGAGGCGGCTTGGTATATCCTGCAGAGCACGACCAGCACGTTCAAGGCAGTCGCGTTTGGCGCGAATGGCGATCGGCCACTGATCGCGGACTTTGATGCTGACGGCAAGAGTGACATTGCGGTCTATCGCCCATCGGTGGGCGCTTGGTATTACGTGCAAAGTTCAAATTCAAGTTTTAAAGGGGTCGGGTTCGGCGCCGCGGGCGATAAACCGGTTCCGGGAGATTATGACGGCGACGGTAAGACCGATCTGGCGGTCTTTCGTCCGGCCGAGGGCAGTTGGTACACGCTGCAAACGAGTTTAGGTTTTCGCGCGGTAAACTTTGGCTTGAGCAGCGACGTTCCGGTGCCGGCTGATTATGATGGTGACGGACGGACCGACATCGGCGTCTATCGCAACGGAAGTTGGTACCAACTTTTGTCCACCAACGGCAGTTTCCGCGCCACGCAATTCGGCAGCGCTGGGGACATTCCCGCGCCGGCCGCAAACATTCCTTAGGTGCCGGGTGTCAGGTGTCAGGTGTCGGGTGTCAGGGAAGAAGGAGCGGCAAGTTTGTTGTAACGAATTTAGATAGCTTAGCCAACACCATTTTGATTTGGTTTATTGGTGGTTGGTTAATTTACCGACAATCGATAATTTTTCGGTAAAGTACCGATTATTGGCAATACCCCCGACACCTAATACCCGACACCTTTTTTATGGCACGTGGTTGGGAAAGCAAAGCGGTCGAAGCGCAGCAGGACGCGGCTACGCAAGTGGCCCTGCGCCCCGAAGACGCGTTGCCGAAGAAAAAGGACACTCCCGAAGCGCGCGCGCGTCAAGAACGGATCGCATCGCTGGAGATGTCGCGCAATCTCACGTTGGATAAATTGGAAACCGCCGCGAATCCAAATTACCGCCAGACTTTGCTGCGTGCCCTCAGCGCGCTTGATGACGAGTTGGAAGTGATAAAGCGGGAGCCGTGATCCGTACCCTCCACGCCGCGAACGCAGCGTTTTTCATTACGGCTGGATCTCCAGATGTTAGGAACTTGGAGTTGCCGCCAGTTGGCAATTTCCACTTCGCTATCTCACTGACCAACGTAGCAGCCGGGTCGATCAAAACCGTTTCGGGTGAAACGTAGTTTTTAAGTACCTTGGCGATCGCCGGGTAGTGGGTGCAGGCCAGAAGAAGGTGCGAGGCGTGGCGAATTGGCCGTAGGATCTTTCGACACTCGTCACGCAACTGCGGCGACGAAACATCCCCGCTTTCGATCAACGCGGAAAGCGGTTGCGCGATTCGCTGTTCGATCGCAATTCCGTGCGCTTGAAAGGCGCGGCGGTAAACTCCTGAAACGACGGTCCTCCGACCACCTATAAGGGCCAATCGTTTGGGCTTTAGCTTTGCCGTCCCTGCGACAGTGCAATCGATCACGCCCTTGGTCTTAATTCCCGCGAAATGTAGGAACGGAAGAACCGTGCTGGCGGCATTGCACCCAACGACCAGGTGCGTCACACCCAATGTGTGCAAGTGCTTGATCACCTGTTCCAATCGATGGATCAATTCCGGGCGCGACATCTTGCCGTAGGGCGTGACTCCCGTGTCGGAAAAATAGGTGACCGGAATATCACCCAACTGCTCGCACAGACGACGGTAGATGCCAATGCCGCCGATTCCCCAATCAACAATTCCTAGCCGTGGTTCGCGTTCCTGGCTCATGGGTACGACATGTTGGCTTCGATGCTTTGCTCGACCGGTCCGGAATCGAACGCCACGATGCGCGCGTTCCAGCCCAGATTCAAGATCACCATCTTCTGCCCGGGAAAGCGGCTCTCTAGATACCACTTCATCTCGTGCTCGGACCGGATGGGATTGTATTCCAGCATCTTTTTCCAATCGGGATGCGAGACCAACCGCTGTAGATCGGCGTTGAATTGGGCATTCTTCTTCTGGCGAAAAATGGTCCGCAATTTGTCGCGCAACAATTGGAGATATTCGCGCGGCTTGACCGGAACGGTGACCATATCGACGATCAAAAATTTGCCGCCCGGTTTAGTGACACGCTTGATCTCTTGCAGAAGAGGATCCCAATCCAGATAGCGGAAAGACATCAGCGAGATGACCAGATCGAAACTGTCGTCACCGGCGGGAAGTGCTGGTCCGTCAATCTTTTTGAAATCCAAATTCTTCAGCGCGGCGTTGCGAAGTTTGGCCCGTTCGATAACGCCGGCCGATCTGTCGACCCCCAGGCTGCGACCGATCCGGTCGTTCAACGCATTTAGCAACGCGCCGTTACCGCAGCCGATATCCAAAACCGACAGGTCGTTACGCGCGGGCAAGTGTTCATTCAACCAGGCCCATTCATCTTGGCGAACCCGAATATCATCGAACGCCTTATCGTAGAGTTCCGCGACCCGGTCGTACGAACTATCCCCACTGGGTAATTCGGGCGCGAATACACGCATCTTTTCCGCGGGCATCATTCCGGCGAACTTCATCACCGAGGCCCACAATCCGTGCGACTTGCGGCCCTTGCACCCGATCGTATAAAGATCGCCGCCGCTACCTTTCGATCCGGCATATTTGTATCGCGTTGGATCTAGCGAAAACGTCGTGTACCAAAAATAGCCATACGCCGTTACGTTGAACGTTCGCGCAAAATAGGGCGCGAACCATCGCGCTGACCGGCAACAGTGAAAGTACGCGGCCGCATCCGCAGCGAAAGGTATTTCCATCTGTTCCCATTCAAACGGGCTGAACTGTTCCGGGAATGCGACCGTTCCGAACATCAGGCCGTACATCCCGCCATGACCGACAAAATGAAATTCGCGGATAGCTTGGCCGGCACTCTTTATCTCGGCAAAAAGTTGCAGAACGTCGCGCTTGCTTTCAACGGCGCGGACGATGATCTCGCCGGCAAAGCCCGCAGCTTCCGTGCCGCGCGCCAAGGTCTGCGCCACCACGGGGAACTGGCTGCCACCCAGGCGGTAAAGCGTGGTGTAGGTGATCGCGATTACTTCGTTTTCGGGCATAGGGGGAAGTGCCGAACCAGCGAACGAGTCTAGCTTAAGTACAATGGTTTAATTATTCAAATTAACCCGGCGGAATAGCTAAGAAAATTTAGCCGCGGATTAACGCGGATCAAACGGATCTGAAGAAGAAGTACAAAATCTAGATTCGGGTAAATTTGTGTCCTCCATTCGTGAAGATTCGTGGTTAATCCACTCGTTACGAATCGAACCCCAATTAACTAGACGGTAATCTCAAATCAGAAAGCCAATCCCCAACCCCTAACCCCTATCCCCTATTTCCCGATAGCAGCGTACACATTGGTCCAGAAATCCACGTAGACCGGCGGCGGAACGGGCGAGTCCCACATCTTTTGCGTTAACAGTATCCCGATTAATTCATTCTCGGGATCGACCGCGAAAGAAGTCCCGTAACCACCGTCCCAGCCGAACCGGCCCGGGACGCGGAACTGTCCGTCGCGGCCGGTGTCGACGCAAAGGCCTAGCCCCCAGCCTTGATCCTTGGGCAAGAATCCACCCGCCTTCTGCTCCGTTGTCAACTGATTGGTCGTCATTTCCGTGATCGTTGCTGGTAAAAGAATGCATGCATCACCCAGGGTGCCGCCATTCAATAACATTCGCCCAAACGCCAACAGATCGTCGGCCGTCGACACCAACCCACCCGCTCCGGAAGGGAAGACGGGAGGTAGCGCCCAACGGCTGTCTTCCGGATCGTCAAATAATTCAACCGTCCCGGTGGCAGGATCGTTGAAATAGAACTCAGCCAATCGGTCCATTTTGTCTGCCGGCACGAAGAATCCGGTGTCTTGCATCCCCAACGGTTTGAAAATGTGTTCAGCCATGAACTCGCCCAGCGGTTGGCCGGATGCCCGCGCGATCAGGACGCTCAAAACTTCGCCTGCGGTGTTATAGAGAAACCGCTCACCGGGCTGAAACACCAGCGGTAGTGAGCCCAGTCGCCGCATGAATTCATCCGGCGTCACGACGGGCAACATCGGACCGATCGGTCCCAACCGTTCGTTGATCGCTTTAACGATGGGCAGCGCCCCATTAAACATTTCCATCGTGAAGCCGGCGCCCAACCGATAGGAAAGCAGGTCACGCACAGTGATCGACCGCGACGCCGGTACCGTGTCATCCAGCCCGCTATCTAACCGCCGCAATACCTTTGGATTCGCCAATTCCGGCAGAAACACGTTGATCGGGTCATCCAAGCCCAATTTACCCGCTTCGACCAGGATCATCGCAGACACGGCGGTGATCACCTTGCTGATCGAAGCGATCCGAAAAATGGTATCGCGCTGCATTGGCTCGGTGCCGCCAAATGCCAAAGAACCGATCGCCTTCGCATCAACTTCGCCCCGCCGACTGATCAGCGTAACCACGCCCGGCAAGCCGCCACTATCCACATGCCCCCTCAGGACCGAATGCATTTGCTTCAATGGCGCTTCTGAAAACGCGCCGCTCCTATCATCGGTAAGTTCCGTAGACATCGCGAAATCCCTCCTTTCGATCTTACGCCAACGAGCAACCTCCCGTAAGCGCGCCACAATTCAGGGTAACGCCTAAAGTGGCAGGTCTGGGGGTAACGCGATGCGATCAAATTAAATGGACTTCAGGAAAACAGCGAGCGTACATCCTCGGCCGTCAGCGACTTAAAGAACCCGCCTTCGGTCGAGATCAGCTTCGTGACTAACGAGCGTTTGCGTTCCTGCAGCAAGACCACCTTCTCTTCAACCGAATCGCGCACGATCAACTTATAAATGAACACCGGCTTATCTTGTCCGATCCGATGCGTCCGATCGGTCGCTTGCATCTCGACCGCTGGATTCCACCACGGATCGATATGGATCACGTAATCGGCGGCCGTAAGGTTCAAGCCCACGCCGCCTGCCTTCAGACTGATCAGGAAGAAGGGGATCGACGGGTCTTGCTGAAATTCATCAACCCGTTGCTGCCGGTCCTTGGTTTTACCGTCGAGATAGGAAAACGGTATCCCACGCTTTTCCAGCTCGGCGCTGACCAGCTTTAGCATGCCCACGAATTGCGAAAAGACCAAAGCCTTATGCCCTTCGGCCTGCAGCGTTTCTAGGGTTTCGACCAGCAGATCGAACTTGGCGGAACCGCCGCGAAACGACTTGTCCACCAACAGTGGATGGTTACAGATCTGACGCAGGCGAAGCAAACCCTCCAGCACTTGAATACGGGTTTGGTCCATCCCCTTTTGATCGATCATTTTCAGCAAGAGGGCGCGGTAATGATCACGCTTCTCGTTATAGAATTTTCGCTGGACCGGTTCCAGATCGCAGATCAATTGGCGCTCGGTCCGCGGGGGCAGTTCGGGCGCGACTTGATCCTTGGTCCGGCGCAAGATAAAGGGATGAACCATCTTGCGTAAGAACCCGGCGGCGTCCTCGTCGCCGTTGCGTTCGATCGGCGTGCTGAACTCTTCGCGGAAGTATGCGGCGTTGCCGAGCAATCCCGGGTTCAAAAAAGCAAACTGGGACCACAGCTCCGAGGTGTTATTCTCCACCGGTGTTCCGGTCAATGTCAGCCGGTGGGCGCCGTGCAACCCGCGCGCGCCCTTGGCCGTCTCGGACAACGGATTCTTGATCATCTGAGCTTCGTCCAAGATCAAATAGTTAAATTCGAACGATCTCAATAGTGCGTGATCGCGTAGCATTAGCGCATAGGTCGTCAGCACCAGATCGTGCTGCGCAAATTCCTCGGCCTGGCCGGTTCGTCCGGGCATCGCATGATTCAATACTTTCAACTTGGGTGTGAAGCGCGCCGCTTCGCGTTCCCAGTTGAAGATCAGTGACCGCGGCACCACCAAGAGACTCGGCGTTTTCCCCAATCCACGCTCTTTCAAGGACTGTAAAAAAGCCAGGGTTACGACGGTCTTACCCGTGCCCATATCGTCGGCCAGGCACCCGCCAAAGCCGTAGTCGTGCAAGAAATAAAGCCAATCAAAACCGGCCTTTTGATAGGGCCGCAATTCACCGACGAAATCCTTGGGCGGCTTGCGGGTCTTGATCCCGGAAAAATCGCTCAAACGCGCGGCCCGCTTCTTGAACTCCTCATCAGTTTGCGTGCGCTCGTCATCGGCCAGCAACTGATCGATCAAGGTTACGTGATGCTGATTGAGCCGCAACCCCTGCTCGGTCTCTTCACCAAGCGCAAATAGATGGCGGTATCGTGCGATCCATTCCGCCGGGATCTCGCCCATGCTGCCGTCCGCAAGTTTTACGAACTGCTGCTTTTTCCGCAGCGCT
>JBDSEC010000489.1:0-8870 GCA_039920205.1 Pyrinomonadaceae bacterium | reverse complement strand
CACCGACAAGCGGGAACCGACCGGCGCTAGGTCGCTTTGAGCGCCCAGGGCTTGCAGGATAACGTTGCGGAACATGTGGGTTTCCGCTTCTTCCTCGCTGATCTGTTGAACATCGACCAATTGTTGTACCAAGGACTGATCCTTGGTTACCAACTTGATCTGGTCGCCGCGAATAATATAGGCCCGGCTGTCGCCCACCTGAACAAAATTCAGCAGATCGTTGTGCGAGATCGACGCGCCCGTGAAGGTAGCGCCCATTCCCGTATATTTCGGATCCTGACCACGGCGATGGATCTCGGTGTTGGCGCGAATCGTGGCTAAACGCAAACGATCTGACAATGGGGCGTCTGGGTCGGGGGTCAGCGTAACATTGGGATCGGACCCCAACAACATATCGCGCACCGTTTCGACCGCCATTCGGCTGGCCACGTCGCCCGCTAACGCGCCCCCCATTCCGTCGGACACCACTAAGACCAAACCTTGATCGCCGACCATCAATCGGTTCAACGAATCCGGCGAATCGGGTCCATCTCCTACCGTCCAATGCTTGCCTGTGTTCAAGTCCAAAAGTAACAAATTATCTTCGTTACCACGGCGCACACGGCCTACATCGGATTTAGCGTGAAGCTCAATAATCATAGTTGATTCTAAATTGCCAGACGATCTTCAATGTAAACGTCCGCAATGCAAATCCGGCCAACGCCAGCGCGGATTCAAGGCAAATTTGTTAGGGCCTGATCAATATCGGCGATTATATCCTCAGTATCTTCAATGCCAACCGAAATTCGCACCAATCCATCGGTGATACCAAGTTTCTTGCGGGTTTCCGGATGCACCGAAGCATGCGTCATCGTCGCTGGATGCGAGATCAACGTCTCGACTCCGCCCAGGCTTTCCGCTAAGGTGCAGAGCTTGACCGATTCCAGCACGATCTGCGCATTCGCCAGGGAACCCGTTTCAAACGAGACCATCCCGCCAAAGCCTTTTTGCTGACGTTTGGCCAACTCATGCTGCGGGTGCGAACTCAATCCGGGATAATACACCCGTTGTACCTTTGGGTGCTCCTCTAAAAACGCGGCAACGGCACGGCCCGTCTTGTCATGCTGTTCCATGCGCAGGGCCAAAGTCTTGGTTCCGCGTAGGGTCAGCCACGAATCGAACGGTGAAAGTATCGCTCCGGCGCTGTTCTGCACAAAGCCGATCCACTCGGCATCCTTCTCGTCATTTAGGATCACCGCACCGCCCACGCTGTCGGAATGACCGTTCAAATATTTGGTCGTCGAATGTACGACAATGTCCACCCCAAAATCCAATGGACGCTGCAGATAGGGGGACATAAAAGTATTATCGCAAACCACCTTCGCACCCACGCGATGGGCGATCTCGGAAACGGCGGCGAGATCGGAAACGATCATGACCGGGTTAGTCGGCGTTTCCAAGAAAACCATTTTGGTATTAGGCTTAATGCCCGATTCGACCAGATCAACATTTGAAATATCCACCAGATCGAATTCGACCCCAAAATTGGCTAATACCCGATCGAAAAGCCGGAACGTACCGCCATACGTGTTGTCGGACAATAGTACGTGATCACCCGCTTTCAACAGTTTGCAGGTTGCATCGATCGCGGCCATCCCCGAGGCAAAGCAGTAACCAAAACGGCCCCCTTCCAATGCCGCGAGGTTTGTTTCCAAAGCCGCGCGGGTCGGATTTTGCGTTCGAGCGTATTCATAACCCTTGTGCCGGCCTAAGCCATCTTGGGCATAGGTTGCGGTTTGATAGATAGGTACTGAAACCGCTCCGGTCGCCGAATCGGGTTCGTTACCGGCGTGTATTGCGATCGTTGCGAAGCCCATATAAATGACTGCTCAAGAGTGCTTTCAGCGTGCGGATATTGATTAAACAAAGCAAAATTAAAATTGCACGCAACTTTTAACACTAGCATGGCATGGTAGCCCGCCGCCAACGGGCTGTCAAACATGGGCTTAGATGAGAATTAGCTATCAAAAACCGGCGCGGAAATTGGAAACTAAGATGGGTTCCGACCGGCGGTCTGGCCGCCGGTTGTGGATCAGATCCAAATTGTCCGTTCGGTTGGACTAAATGTTGGTTTGCGGCTCAACCGGACCACGAACTGCACGGTATTGAAGCGATTTGGTTGACCCTTTGCATTTGTGCGCTTAGGCCATAGATAATTGCCGGCGGAACCTAATTTGATATGGGCGCGCCCCGTGGTAACACCCGTGCCGACTGCGATCAAAGGGAATTTAGCTATTTCAATGAGAACACTCTATTTTGATTGTTTTGCCGGCGCTAGCGGCGACATGATCCTGGGCGGCCTGATCGGGCTGGGAGTCGAGCCGGATGCACTGGAAAGCGCCTTGCGCGCTATCAAACCCGCAGGCTGGGAACTCAGGTTTTCCACCGTTGATCGCTCCGGCATTGCTGCAAGTCGGGTCGAGGTGCTAACTGAGGAGGTCAAAGCGCACCGCCATTTACGGCATATATTGGACATAATTAGTGATTCAATGCTTTCCACTTCCGTTAAGGTCCGAGCCGCCATGATCTTTACCCGGCTGGCCGAGGCCGAGTCAAAGGTGCACCAGGTACCGATCGAAAAGATCCACTTTCACGAAGTGGGCGCTTTGGATGCGATCGTTGACATCGTCGGCGCCTGTATTGGCTTCGAGATGCTCGGGATCGAACGATTTTGTGCCTCGCCGCTGCATGTGGGCAGCGGATTCGTGGATATGGCACACGGCCGTTTCCCGGTACCGCCTCCGGCCGTGACTGAACTTTTGGCCGGTGCGCCCATCTATGCTACGGATATCGTCGGGGAATTGGTAACACCGACCGGTGCCGCGATCATCAGTACGCTCGCCGAGAGTTACGGTCCCATCCCGGCGATGACCGTTTCGGCAACAGGTTATGGCGCAGGTGGACGGTCTTACGAAAAATTTCCCAATGCGATCCGATTAATCGTGGGCGACACCGCAGGCGCCAATTCTGTGAATACGGACCAACTGATAATGTTGGAAACGAATCTTGATGACTTAGCGCCGCAGACCATGGGTTATGTGATGGAGCAACTCTTGGCCGGGGGCGCATTGGATAGTTTTTTCACGGCCGTGCAGATGAAGAAAAATCGGCCTGGCGTGATGATCTCGGTTCTTTGCGACAGGGTAACTCGGCCTGCTTTGGAGCGTATCTTGTTTCGCGAAACGACCACCTTGGGCATCCGCGTGCGTAAAGTTGAACGTGTGTCTCTGCGGCGTGCGATCGTAACCGTAGTAACTGAATATGGGCATATTGATGTTAAAGTAGCCCAGATAACCGAAGGCGAGACCAAGGCCTCGGCGGAATATGAACAGTGCCGTGCCGCGGCGATCCTCCACGGTGTTTCGTTGCGTGACGTTGAAGCGGCAGCCGTGGTTGCATATCGTGAAACCCAACGTACGACTGGTGGTTAACCGGTCGGGGCGCGTTTCGTCTGGATTTAGGTCAAATGTTAAACGGGTCCGGGGGGAACCGGGCGGCGACAGCCTAACAGCATGTCGTCCGAAGAGGGTACGACAGGTTGTTAACCTGTCGGTGCGACTTTAGGTAGAAGCAATTTCTTAGGTTAACGGGCTCGTCGGTAATCGGGCCACCGACAGACTAACAGTCTGTCGTACGAAAAGGGTACGACAGGATGTTAACCTGTCGGTGCGACTTTAGGTAGAAGCAATTTCTTAGGTTAACGGGCTCGTCGGTAATCGGGCCACCGACAGACTAACAGTCTGTCGTACGAATATTTAGATTTATGAGTACTGACGCAGCTTTGGAAGAATTAGCACCAACTTCGACGGGACCTGTCGACTTGGACCTGGTTGCACGGGGTGTGCGAATGATCTTGGAAGGTATCGGCGAGGACCCGGACCGACCGGGATTGCAGCGTACACCTGAGCGCGTCGCCGAAATGTATTTTGAATTGACCGCCGGAATGCGTGAAGACCCGCATCAACATGTTGTGCCGTTGCCGGGCGATACGCATGACGAAATGGTGATCGTAAAGGACATCAGCATCGCTTCGATCTGTGAACACCACCTGGCGCCATTCATGGGCAAGTGTCACATCGCGTACATCCCCAAAAACGGACGCATCTTGGGATTGTCGAAACTGGCGCGCTTGGCCGAAACGTTTGCGCGCCGGCTGCAGGTGCAAGAGCGGCTGACCAATCAGATCGCCGAGACTTTGTACAACAGTCTAAAACCGTTGGGGGTAATGGTGGTAGTCGAGGCCGAGCATACCTGCATGACGCTTCGCGGGGTCAAAAAACCCGGTGCGGTCACGATCACTTCTGCGGTTCTGGGTGGTTTCCGCAAGGATCCACGCACCCGCGCCGAGGCGATGGCCCTGATCAAAGGTTAGCCACAGAGGTCACAGAGGTCACAGAGAGAAACACGACTGGTCCAATTCAATGACTCTCTCTCTGTGCGCTCTGTGACCTCTGTGGCTATTTTTTAAAAACCTTGTTACTGACCAAACTTTAATGAATAGTTTCTACATAACGACACCCATTTATTACGCCAATACGTTGCCGCATTTGGGTCACTTGTACACCACGATCGTGGCCGATTGTGTTCAACGGTATAAGCGCCAGCGCGGATTTGAGACCTATTTCCTGACCGGGACCGACGAACACGGCATCAATATCGAGCGGGCCGCTCAAGCCAGCGGTCGAACTCCCCAACAACACGTTGACCACATTGCCGGCGAGCTTCAGCGCATGTTTGGGGAGTTTCACTTGGACACTGCTCACGGCGGTTACGACATCTTTATGCGTACCAGCGATCCGCTGCATTACGCCGGGGTGAGTCATTTGTGGCGCGAGGCCGCGAAAGGGAAGACCCCGCTCGGGAACGATCCGATCTATAAAGGCCATTACGAAGGCTGGTTCTGCCCGGCCTGTGCTGCGTTCAAGACCGAGGATGAATATGCCCGTTCGACGACCGAAAGTCAGCCGCCGCTGTGTTTGATCCACGAGATCTCGTTGGACCGGGTTTCGGAGGAGAGTTACTTCTTCCGCCTTTCAGATTACGGCGACGCGTTGTTAAAGATTTATGAAGACGATCCGGATTTCGTTCGTCCACCGGGCCGTCGAAATGAAGTGATCTCTTTCGTGAAAGGCGGGCTGCAAGACCTGTCGATCAGCCGGATGAAGTCGTCGGTCAGTTGGGGCATTCCGGTGCCGGACGATGCGGACCACACCATGTTCGTTTGGTTCGATGCCTTATCGAATTACATCACGGCGCTTGGCTATGGAAATGAGCGGGAGAACGCCGCCGGGTTTGAAAAGTTCTGGCCCGGAGTCCATTTGATCGGCAAGGATATTCTGCGTCAACATGCGATCTACTGGCCCGCATTTTTAGTGGCGGCGGGGGTGGCGCTGCCGAAAATGGTCTTTGCGCACGGGCTACTTTTGGACCCACAGAATCGTAAGATGTCGAAGACGATCGGCAATACGGTTGAATTGCCGTTGCTGCGGAAACATTTCTCGATCGACGCGGTGCGTTACTTTTGTTTGCGTGAAGTAGTGTTTGGACAGGATGGAAAGATCGGCTACGAAACGGTGATCGACCGCGCGAATTCTGATCTGGCCAGCGGGTTGGGTAATCTGGTCAGCCGCACGCTGTCGATGATCCAAAAGTATTGCGATAGTAAAATACCCGACGGTAATTTGCCCGAGGAGAAGTATTTGCTGGCCAAACGTAGCGGCATCGAAGCGGACCCGCAGGCGCTTTCATCGGCCCTGGAATTCGGACGCGATCAATTCATGAGTTTGTTTGAAGAGTTCGCTTTCAGCCGTGCCTTGGAACAGGTATGGCAGGTGATCGCGCGGGTCGATAAAATGCTATCGGATGCAAAGCCGTGGATCTTGGCGAAAGACCCGGAACAACGTGAAGTGTTGAATGCTGTGCTTTATCGCGCGGCGGAATGCCTACGGTGGTTGAGCGTCATACTTTATCCCGTTGTGCCCGAGGCGTCGCGGTCCATCGCGGCGCAATTTGGTTTCTCGGGCGAAGTGGCCGCGCAGGATCCGGCGACCTTGCAATGGGGTGGGCTGATCGCGGGTACATCGATCGGTGAGCCGCAGTCACTGTTCCCGCGCATTGAAAAAACGAAGACGATGGAAGCGATCGAAGCAGAACGTACCAAACCCGTCGGCGAGGCGGAAACGCCCGCCAGTTCAGAGGTCGTGGCCGCTCCGATCGAAGCGGCGCCGCCGGCAACCGAACCGGTCGCGGATGAGCGGAACCTGATCGACATTAGCGATTTTGCCAAGGTCGAACTGCGAGTGGGCCAAGTATTGACTGCCGAACGCGTGCCCAAGGCCGATAAGCTATTGCGCTTTACGGTTGATATCGGCGAACCGGAACCGCGGCAGATCTTGGCCGGGATCGCGCAGTATTACACGCCCGAAGAGATGGTCGGGCGCAAGGTGGTAGTGGTGGCAAACTTGCCACCGCGAAAACTTCGTGGTTTTGAATCGCAGGGAATGATCTGTGCGGCGTCATATGGCGAAGAGGGGCGGCCGGTGATCGCGACCTTTACCGAAGATGTCCCCAACGGCGCCCGTCTGAAATAGTAGCTGTAGTTTTATGTGGAAAAGCTTTTTGACCTGCGCTATCGCGTTAGCGCTCATTCTCGGTTTTGCTGTGGGCCAATCGGGCTGGGCACAAAACACGCGACCGTCAGCCGCGCCGGCAACGGTTGTCAATTCTGATTTTGTTTCAACTGACGGCGGGTTTCGCGTGCGGTTTCCCGGCCCGCCCAAGACCAGTGTCAGCCAACAGACCTTGCCCTCGGGTCCAGCTCCCTATTATCAATTTGTTTTGACTAAAAGTGGGATCGTTTATTTGGTCAGTTACGTTGACTATCCGCGCGCCTTTAACTCGCCTAAGACGATCAAAGCGTTTTACGACACTAGCCGCGACAACTCGATCGCGGGCGCGGCGAAACTAGTTACCGAAAAGTCGATCAAGGCGGACGGCGTTGAGGGTCGTGAATTTATCACCGAGGACAGCGATTCGCGGCTGGTAACGCGGCAGTACTTGGCCGGTCGGCGACTTTATCAGTTGATCGTTGGAGTTAGCTTAAAGGCGAAAGCTCCGGCGCAGACCCCGGAACGCGCGGCATTGGTCGCGGCTTTCCTCGATTCGTTTCACCTCTTGCAAAAACCAACGGACCAAACCGCGTACGCCAGCGAAACCGGAGATCAAACGGTCGCAACGGACGGGGTTCGGGGTTCCGTTGAAGGTCACGTTTATCGGAATGACGTGCTCGCGCTGACGATGATCCTGCCCGACGGTTGGCATGTGATCGACGACAAACAGTTCGAATTCGCCAATACCCGTGGCTCGCGTTCGGCGGCCAAAGCGGGGCTTGATGATTCGATCGATCGTTCATTGCGCAACACGGCGAATCTGATCGCGGTTTCGAAATATTCGCTCGGCACTTCGCGTAATGCCACAATGGTGCTGAGCACCGAGCTTTTGTCGGATCCGAAGGCGACACCAGCGGCGATCGCAGCGGGCGCGTTAAATGCGATGAAGGCTGCACTGCCCCTGCGCATTACTAAGGAGATAGGTTCGACACGCGTGGGTGGCGTTGACTTCGCCACTTTCACCACGGCCGTCGATCTTCCCGATGGCGTTTTTCGCCAAAGTTACTATGTGACCAACCGGCGCGGTCAAGCATTGACCGTAGTTTTCTCGTACGTTTTTGATGACGACGCGACCGTGATGGAGCGTTCACTGTTGAGTCTGCGATTCGCGCTAATGGGTGGGAATTAGGAAATTTAACAGAAGGTAACAGAGGAAACAGAGTTAGAGAATGATCGAGTTAAATTCCGGCGTGACGGTTTGGGACGGCTTACGTCCCCTACCAAGACGTTTGATCACGGTGTGCATCTAAGCCTCCTCCGTTTCCTCTGTTACCTCCTGTTAAACTGTTTTCCGCTTTATGTATATTGACTCCCATGCACATATTGACGGTCCCGAGTTCGACCTGGATCGTGACGACGTGGTCGCGCGCGCCCAAGAAGCCGGTGTGACCGTGATCATGAACGTCTGCAGCGGCGATCCGCATAGCGGTTCATTGCAACGCGCCGCCGCACTGGCTAATTCTATCCCTAACGTTTATGCGGCCGTCGGCGTGCATCCACATGATGCGAAACTGTTTGACGATTCGATCGCCGAAATCTTATCCGACCTGATCCGAACGGAGGAGCGGGTACTAGCCTGGGGCGAGATCGGTTTGGATTATCATTACGACCACTCACCGCGCGAGGTCCAGGGTGCCGTGTTTGAGCGTCAGTTGGAACTCGCGCGTGATCTGCAGGCGCCGGTGATCATTCACTCGCGGTCCGCCGATGACGACACCGTAAAGTATCTGAGGGAAAGCCATGATCGCGGTTGGGCCGGTGGGATCATGCATTGTTTCGGTGGATCCGAAGCGATGGCCGACCAGGTCTTGGAACTTGGCATGCTCGTTTCGTTTGCGGGAAACGTCACGTTCAAGAAGGCTGACGAGTTGCGCGCCGCCGCCGTTCGGGTTCCGCTGGACCGATTGTTGATCGAAACGGATTGTCCGTTCTTAACTCCGGTTCCTTATCGCGGCCAACGCAACGAACCGGCGCGCGTGGTCGAGGTAGCCAAGTTTCTGGCGGAATTGTTTGGAGTTTCGCCGGAAGAGTTGGGCCGCCGGACCTCGGAAAATTTCGCGCGGTTTTTCAAGTTAGAGGTTGGAGGTTAGTTGCTAAGTCCAGTGTTGCGCCGGCGGGCGCGTAGTAGTTTTTGTCCTCGTCGCTAAGGCGACGGCTGAATTT
>JBDSEC010000488.1:0-5662 GCA_039920205.1 Pyrinomonadaceae bacterium | reverse complement strand
GTTCTCTTGCAACCATTTGATCAACGCGTCCGAGGCGTTGATCGACCGGTAATAACATTCAGAAGTGAAAACCGGCTGGAGCGCGATCTTTTCCATCAGCGCTTTGTTATCTGCCAGACCGCCGCGGATCAGATAGAATCGCTTGCGCGCCAGTCCCTTCTCTTTGCCGCCAACTTTTGGACGCACGCGTAGCCGCACCAAACCGGTGGGCCCAGCCGTCGCGGGAGTTTGCGCGGGAGCGATCGAACCGCCGCCAAAAATGGCAACGAGCAAACCCGCAACCAGGTGCAGCGCTAACGCTGAATGAATTTTTCGTCTCACAGCGTTGGGCTACGCGGGAACTTTACGAAAGGTAAGCGCGTGCTGCGGATGATCAATTGGTCCGATCGGATCACGCCGGGCGGGGCAAATCCGACGGCGCCGCCGGCCGCGATGAAATCATCTTGATCAATGCCGTCGCCGCTGACACCGATCGCGCCGACCAAAACATTGCCGCGATAGAGTGGAATGCTACCGGCAAATACCTGCAGGCCGTTACGCACAACTTGAATTGAGGAACAAGTACACGGTGGTTTGTTCATCAGCAAAGGCGAGGCGCAGGCCGCCGGCCGCGAAAGAATGCGACTCTTTACTAGATCAAGCTGCAAGCCGACATTGAATGGGCTCCAATCGCCCAACGCGGTGCTGAATGGACCCGGCACCGTGTTGTTGATGCCGTCCGGATAGAGCGGCCGATGAAGGAAGCCAACGGCGCGGTCGCTATAAGCATAGCTGCCATCCAACGGGATATTGTCCGCCGCTGCGCGGGCGGAATATTGGCCCAATCCGGCCGCGTTCAGTTGGCTGATAAGGTCTTGCCGCGAGAAAAATACCGCCGTCCGCGCCTTCTGCACCGAAACGTCAAAGCCGAACACCGGCGCATCCAACGAACGGAAGATGCCCAGTACGTTGCCTTCCGTGTCCACCACAGCCATCGATACCCGCGCGCTGCTACCCAACGGTTGGCGAATAGCGGCGCGCGTAATGTTTGCCGTCTGCGCGGCGTGCGCGATGATCCCGCTTACATCCGCCGCGGTTAGACCCATTGCGACCGACGGGAAAGCACTGCCGGAAAACGGAAAGAACCTGGGACTGACTTGGCCGCTGATGCCGCCCACAACGGCACCGGTAAAATCCGACGGAACCGCGCCGCGCACGGGATAGAGCGAATCAACCGCACCGGGCAAACTGCCAAAAGCGATGGCGGGTGGAACCAAAGGCGTTACCACGTTGCCGTAAACCAGCCGGATGCCGTCGGCCAAAATATTGTCGGCGCGGATCGCGGCGGGCGGCTCGAAACCTCTTGAGCCCGAGGCCGCGATCGCCTCTTCATTCGGCACGTCGGCATCCGAAGGATCGCGGTCAACCGTGTAAAGTCCGTCGCCCTCAACCCCAATGCCACCAACCATGACTCCACCGCGATAAAGCGGTAATCCACCCGGATCGCCGGACAGTCCTAACGGCAATCCATTCTTCTTGATATCGGAACACGGCAGCGACGAGAACTGCACACCATAAAGCGGGCCGGCGGCGCGGAAATCGATCCCCGGCGGGAAATGCTCTTGAATAATAAAACCAGCGGTGCGAGTGGTAAAGGCATTGCCGCCCGAGGAAAGCAGCGCGGCGGTTCCGGCCTTGGAGATAGCGGCACTCACCGACGGAACATTCAACCCTTCCAGACCCTGACCATTCGCGCCGACGCTACGGATCTGCGTCGTCGCGGCCGTTCCCGTCATCACGAACACGCCCAAAACGCGTCCCTCTTGATCAGTAACCGCCACGGTGATTTTTTGGTTCAACTGGACCGCGGCCGAGACCGATTGCGCTAGCAGATTCTGCACGTCCGCGGGCGTCAGCGATTGCGCCGACACCGCAAACGGCGCGATCAATGCCCCGGTCAGGGCGATGATCAGACGAGCCAAAATTTTGTTAGCCGTAATTCGCATTTGGGGGATGATCCTTCGCCCGGTCCGGGCGAACAAAACAGAACTTAATGTCGGTTAAAATACCACCAACGGGACGCAATGGATAGGAAAAGTGAGCAGTAAGTTGTAAGCAGATTGAAAGCGTTAAGAGTTCCAGCTTCAGCCGGCCCCTTCACCAGACCCGTTTGATCGTTCAGCCGGCTGAAGCCGGAACTCAAAACGCGTCCACCCGCGAGAAGCGTTCCTCGCAGATGAAATCAGAACCGGTAGTTTCCGTCCCCCACCCTTGGGAAGGGGTAGGGAGAGTGCCGCTTCAACATAGCGACAGGGCTCTTCCGAATTCCAAATGCCCGCGGTCCCCCGGGGTCAATAAATCCTGTCAATTCATGCAAGTGCAGAAATAGTGGACCAACCCTCGAACCGGCTCGGCCGCTGACCCGTGCGGTGAGGCAAGCCTCACCGCACTGGACATCAGCCGAGCTGTGTTGCGAGTTGCGTCAGTTCGCCAGAATTGAGACTCACCATTCGCCAGAGCAACTCCGGCAAATCCAGTTCAACACAAATTTAACACTTGTATAGGCCCGCTTTGCTTTAGGCGGATAGGTAAATTCCTGACGGAGCTGGGCCAGCTCATTTAGGTAACCAAACTATATGCATTCCATCCCTGACGGGACTAAGAGCGTGTTCCGAATGATGCCCGTCAACCCGTCACTGCCGCATGATAATTGGCATTCCCCGGTTACCGGAAATTGTCAAATCGGTTGGTGGCGGGATCGATCTGGTTGGTCTCGACCCAATTCGTAGTCGGCGAACCGGTAGTATTGTCCGCTGCTTTACGAAATCGATTGCCCAGCCGGTCGTACGAGAATTTCGATTTGTACGAAAGCGCCAAGGTATCGCCGCGATATTCGCCCGCCGTTTCCAGCCGGTCCAGCGAATCATAGCTAAACCGTTGTTGCCACTGCCGCGTCGGACTACTGGTCGTTCCGCCGATGAATCCTTCGATCTTGGCGATACGGCCGGTGTTCTTGGTTGCGCCCACCGCGCCGGTGGATTGATTCACCTCGCCATACGCATAATCGTACCGCTGGAGCAAGGTGCTGTCCTTCATCAAGTTCAGTTGCGTTAATTGAAGCCGATCGTTGTACGAAAACGACTGGACATCGCCGTTGCCCTTCGATTCCGAAGTCATTTGGCCGCTGAATTAATTCTGATACCTGATGGGTTCATCGTTCGCGTTCGGCTCAGCTTTCCCGTCCGCTATTCCGCGGATGATCCCAGTTTCATCCAAATAAAATGACCAATCTCCCGTCCTCATTGGAATTACTGGCACTGCGATGGCGCGATAAGATTCTTTGGAAGCATTTATTCGGAATTTGTAGCCCGAACGTACGTCACTTGAAGAAGATGCTGGAATCCTCCCGTCGGTTATTAGTTCTTCTAAGGTTCCGTACCGGCCACTTCTAGTCCTAAAATCAATCTGAGCAGTTCGGATCATCTTCATTGCCGTTTGGGCATTGTCACCATTTGCGCGGGCCGAAAGATTCCAACATGATAATTGGCCAGCTACCGCTATGGCTAACAAGAAAACCAGTGACTTTTTGCGCATTTCTAGGGACACTCCGAGAACTTTAAGACTTGGTCGAACACTTCATTGAAACGCATGCCTGCCATCGTCAATTCCACTGCCCATCGCTCCCTACCATCAGAGGTCACCGATCGGAGTGTCGACCACCAGTCTAGATCAACTTCGCCACTCATAGTATTGAAATTCGGCCCGCGCGAACCATTAAAAGCCTCCAAGCGACCGGCTCGCATCGGCACGTTGGTGGGGTCTGCCCTGCGTCCCTTGGTCACCCGTCTTACCGCCGAATCTGGATGCCGATGGATTCCAGGAACTTATCCGGCCGTTCGCCGCCCAGCAGGGCAAAGACAAGATCGTTGGGTATGGTTTCCTTCTCGTGACTGGTGACCGAATCAACAACGACCACCTCGCCCGGGCGGATCTCCTTGATCGCCGAACGGAAGTGGATCTTAAGGCGTCCCGCATCGACACATTGGTAGGCCAAAAGCTTATTGCCGAATTTCAGGTCCGTCTTAAATTCACTGCGCACCAGCAAAGTGACGTCGTTGGCCGTTTCCGCCGGCCGAAAGCTAAGGCCCTGACCTTCACGATCCGCGACCAGGTCGATCGCAGCTTCGACCGCGGAGTTACCGCCGCCCACCACGACAATTTGACGACGGTGAAAATCATCGGGATTGGCCAGGCGATAGAGCACCTTTTCCTGTTCACGGCCGTCAATGGTCACCCGCAACTCTTCGCCGGGCACGCGCAGCCGGCTCGGCGTTCCGCGCAATCCAATGGCCAAAACTACCCGGCGCGCGCGGTAAGTGACCGGTTGGCTGGTCACCAAACGTTCGGTACTCACGATAAAATGATCTCCCTCGGGCGCGCGCACGATCGATCGGCAACTCTCTCCTTCGTTGATGCGCACGCCTTTTTCCCGCAGCGATTCGCACCAATATTCCAGGATGCGTTCGCGCTGCTCGCCGGGCACTTTGCGGCTTAGCTGTTGCAGGATCTTGGTGCGAATACCGGCACACATAGATACGCGATCTTCCTTTGCCAACGTGAGTAATCTTTCGTCAAACAGGCGCGGCAGATCGGACGCGGAATATTGGGCGCGCTCGAGTTGAGAAAGCAGTGCGAACAATTCACCGGCAAACTGCCGTTGCAACTCTTCATCCAATTTCTGCGAGAGGAAATCGAGATCGCGCGTTTGCAGCGTGGTGGGTAGCTGGCGAACGACGGCGGCACTGAGTATCTGCGCCTGCTCGTCCCAAAGCTCCTGCATGGCGGCGGACAAACGCCGCTTGAAGACCTCGGCTTCGGCCCCCGATTCAGAGATCCAACCTAGGCCCAGCAACCCGAGTCCGCCGAACCAATCGCGATATTCCGGTTTGAAAAAAATGTATTTTCCCACGGGGTAGGCCGCGATCGTGGCCAAGATCTTATCTTGTTCGATCGAGACATAGCGCAGACCGCGTTCCTGCGCGGCCGCTGCGGCGGACGCACCGCCCGGTCCGGCGCCAATGATAGCCACGTCATATTCCGCCAGCGGATCTTTCGGCGTGGCGTCCAACGCCCGCGCTACTTGCCCGACGACTTCGGCGCCCTCTTTGACCGCGTTCTTGATCAGCGGCACGCCGGATACATCGCCGATCAGATAGCAGCCAGGAGCATCGGTTTCATAACTAGATCCGTCGCGTACCGGCGCAGGCCGAGGCTTGATCTTCTTGGTGGTGTGCACGACCAGGCAGGCCTTGGGATTGACCGGACACTCGACCTGGCACGAGGTGTCTTCCATGCACTGTTCGGCGGCAACAACGGCGGCAACACCATCAACCATCGCCAAAACATCATGGGGGCAGGCTTCGATGCACGCATGACAACCGATGCACCGTTGACTGAAAATTACCGGGTGCGGGTATTCGGGTCCGTGATAGGACGCCATTCCCAGTTCCTTCAAATCATCCGGCGTCAGTTCGCGGCCCACGGCCGCCGCCGGTTTGTTGGCCGCGGCTTCGGCCAAACCGACTTTTGTGACGACCGCATCGCGTATCCACCATCCAACCAGACCAACGGCTAAGAAGAATGGCGCCCCCAACCAGACCCACCAGGGTAAACCACCCAAATA
>JBDSEC010000487.1:0-6077 GCA_039920205.1 Pyrinomonadaceae bacterium | reverse complement strand
GTGGGCCAGCGCACATATCTACTGTCGCTCGAGACAGTTGCAACCACGAGCCCAATGTCGATCAGGCGAGGAGAGAACGATGAAACCCAGGATCTTGTCCCTTGAAACCACGCGCCAGCTTTTACTTCTAGTGTTGCTCCCAGCCTTGATCGTGCTGGTCCAATTCGCCGCTGGCACGTCGTCCGCGCAAAAATCGGACGAGCCGAACCAGCCGGACCGCGGCCGGTTGATCAACCCGCTAACCGATCCAAATCTGCCGCCACATGTGGACGCGCGAACGATCGCGCTCGGTCGCGCACCGCAGGCCGAGCCCAGTTCGGCGCAAAAGAAGGCGGTTCTCTCGCTAATGAACCGGTTGGGGGGGCCAGACAATTTGAGGGTGGTTTATAACGGACTGACTCAAACTCCCTCGCGGCTCTCCAACCCGCAGGGCTATCTAACGGAATCATCTTCGGCCGCGCCGGAAACGATCGCGCGCAATTTTCTGAACCAATGGAATGGATTATTTGGATTTAGCGCAGACGACCTGAACAACTTGAAGTTGCGCAGCCGTGCCGTCACTCAAGAAGGCACCACCATCATGCTTTTTCAGCAGCAGGTGAACGGAGTGCCGATCTATCAAGGTGAGGTCTTGGTAAACGTCTCGCGCGGGGGCCAGATCATCAACGTAGGCGGCATGAGCTATCCCCAACTGACCGTGGCCAATGGCGCCGGGATCGCGCCCGCGCAGGCGGTGGCCAATGCGGCGCAAATGATGAATGTCGAATACACGCCGGAACCATTGGGTACCGCGCGGATCCTTTACACCCACGGCAATTTGAAACCGGAATACTTTGAGGGTGAAAAGTTCGGCCGCAACGGTGGCATCTCGGACGATGTCGCGGTGCAAAAAGTGATCTTTCCGCTGGGCGCGGAAGGCCGCTTGGCCTACAAGTTCGTACTTACAACCCCACAATATTACGGCATTATGTGGCAGCACATCGTTGATGCGCAGACCGGCGAGATCCTTCAACGCCTAAGCCTGACTGCCTTTCAGAACGAACCTGGCGGCGGGGTGGGCAACAGCCGACGTGGCACCTTCCGTCCAGATGTACAGAATCTGGTCGAATCTTACTATCACCCCGGCGGTGCCAGCGGGAAGGTTTTTGATACCTATCCCGCGACGCTTTCTGGTGATGCCGGTGCGGGTCGAGCGACGCGCACGGGCAGCCCCGGCAGTTATGTCTTTTCAAAGCCGACCTATCAATCGGAAGCGGCCGATACTAACTATTTTCGCTTTAGCATGATCAATGCACGGAACGAGAGCACACTCTTTTTTAACGGCACTGGTACGCAGACTTTCACCGAAGCGCAGTTCCCGGGCGTGTTAGGACAGATCATTCGCGGATTTCCGGATGCCTCGTTCCCGTCCTCGTCGTCCCCGTTCGGCTGGTTCTACCTGCCGACGGGACCGAACGGTTCCGAGATCACGACTCCTGATTCGAATCGCGCGACGACGCGGGTATCCGGATACACCATGAGTAGCGAAGCGCAAGCGCGCAACCAGGCGGTGAATTCGCCGTCGGGTAGCGGTGCGCAACCGTACGCCGGCGATCCGACCGGTCTGGGTGCGAATGCCACTTTGGCTGACGGACGCGTGTTAAATTCAGTGATCCAGTCACGTTATACGGAAGGCAACAACGTCTCGGTTTCCGACGACCGCGAGAACGATGACAACTCGACGCGCGGCATAAAGGGATATTCGGCCAGCCGTCAATTCACCGATGGACGGTTCGATTATTTTTCAAGTTATGAACTGGGTGGAACCAACGCGAGCGGCGGTGGAACCGGTGGCGGAACCGTGGTCTATCCCGCCACCGCCAATTCTGACGTTTATCCGGGTACAGTCTCGTTGTTCTACTTCAACAACGTCGAACACGATTACCTCTACAGCATCGGCTTTACGGAGGCGATGTGGAACTTTCAATTCGATAACTTTGGCAAGGGCGGCGCAGGCGGCGACGGGATCATGGCCGAGGTTCAGGACGGTTCCGGCACTGACAACGCGAACATGGGCACACCAGATGACGGCGCGTCGCCGCGTATGCAAATGTACCTTTTCACAGACGGTGGGTTCCGGCGCTCGGACGGTGATTTTGACTGGGACGTGATCGCGCACGAGCATTATCACGGCGTTTCCAACCGCTCGGCGGGTAAGGGATTGACCAGTTGCCTGGGAACACCGCTGGTGGGTGAATCAGGCGGCATGGGCGAAGGCTGGTCGGACTTCGTCGCGTCTTCACTTAGCGATGACGACAACGAAGGCGAGCATGTTACCGGCGATCAGGACAAAGGCATTCGTCGGGTCCCTTACACGAATTATCGATATTCGTATGGCGCGATCAACGACGTGAATCTGGCCGTGCGAAAGAATACGAATACCGATGTGATCGGTCCGGACGGTAATCCGGGCGGCATTCCCTATGAAGTACATGACATCGGCGAGGTCTGGGCCGCGGTCCTTTGGGATATGCGGGAACTAATGATCGTTAAACAGAAGGTCGGTGCCACCTATCCGGGCATTTTCTTTGACGGAACGCGGCGTCTGGGTAATGGTACGACCTACTATATCGGTGCGCGCGCGGTTCAATCGGCGGACGCGAATCACCCGATCAACTACCGCCAATCCTTTGCGACGGATGACGGCACGACCACGCCGTTCCCCGTGCCGGTGGGACCAAAGTTAAATGCCAGTGACATCGTACGGCCGGGCGCGATCGCGACGGAAGAAGCCAGTGGTTTGTATCCGCGGCGCAACGGACCGCTGGCCACCGCGGTTTCGATCGGCGCCCGCCTGGCCGATAAGATCACTCTACGCGGGCTTCAACTTGTGCCTTGCAATCCGAGTTTTGTGGACATGCGCGATTCGATGATCGCGGCAGACCGTGAGATCACCGGCGGTGAAAACGTTGCTTTGATCTGGCGGGCTTTTGCTAGCCACGGTGTCGGCGTCAATGCCACTTCCTCCAACAGCGGCACGGGCGGAGCAGGGGCTGTGGCCGAGGACTTCACCGTACCGGCAACGGTTACGACTTGCGAAACGAATGGACCGATCGCGGCCCCCGCTTTTTCCTTAGCAAACACAGCAGCAAACACGGTGACGGTGACGATCACGGCCGCGGGTGGCGCAGCGGATTATGTCATAGGACGTTCGACGTCGCCCACTGGTCCGTTCACCACCGTGGCGACCGCGGCGGGAACTACCTATCAGGACACCGCCGGGATCAATTTGGGCAAAACCTACTACTATCAGGTTCACGCACGGCGAAATACCGAATGCGTCGGCGTCGGCGACATTCATGATGTTACGATCACGATCGGCTCGGCCCCGATACTTTCGCCCGTCTTTTTTGGCGTCGATAGTGCCGACGACAACCAAACGGGTAACAGTTTGACTTTAAATTGGTCACCTGCGACATCGGCAAACCCGTCAGCCAGTATTGTTTACGACATCTATCGCGTTCAGAACGTGACACTGGATAACGATCTGACCGCGGCCACTTTTGTCCCGAGCGCGGCGAACCGTATTGCTCAAGGCGTGACCAGCAATTCCTACGTCAATAGCGGATTAACGACTGGCCAGCAGTACTACTACATAGTCCGTGCGCGTGACACTAACAACGGACAGACCGACACGGGCAACGCGGGTAATACGAAGGCGGTAGTAAACGCTCCGACGACCGCAGCGGCCGTTTCGACGGCGTTTGCACTGGAGGACTTTAGTCAGACCGCGGCTGATAACCGATTCACGCCGCCTTTGACTGAATCGGCCACACCGGACAATTCAACCGCCGTCTTTCAGCGAGTCCCGAATGCGGTTCTTAGCCTGGTCAATTCGGCGGTTATGTATGCGCCCGATTTTGATCCCGGCAACGCGGGACAGGGCGGCCCGAGCAACTTTGCCACCTTTATCGGACCCCTGACCCTGACCCGCGGATCGGTGTTGGAATTCGACCATCGATTCACGACCGAGGCCGCCTTTGACGGAGGTAATCTCGAAGTCGTGTTGGGTACGCCATCGGCCAACCCGGCGGACGCGACTCCCTTCCCGAACAATACTTCGACCTTTGAATTGAATGACTACTTGATCCAGAACGGTTATAGCGGTGCGTTAACGGGCACCCTCGAAGGCGGCGCGATCTTGTCGCCATTGCAGGGCCGGCGTTCTTTTACCGGCACCTCGGCTTTGGCCCACGTGCGCGCGGCGTTGGGCGATTTCGCTCCGGGCGGCGTGCGCAATCCAAACAGCCTTCCGGTCTACGTCCGCTTCCATATGTCGTCCGATGTCGGCTCGAACGCCGGTGCCGGCAGCGGGTGGTACGTGGACAATCTGGTCGTGAATAACTTTGCGCCGACGGCGACGATCACGATCTCGGGAACGATCACGAACGGCGGCAATCCATTGCCGGGCGTTAATGTTGCCCTGACCGGTACATCCACAAGTTCAACCACCACCGACAGCAACGGTCAATACACCCTAACGGGCGTTTCGGGCGGCAGCTATTTGGTGACGCCAACCCTGAACGGCTACAACTTTGAACCGGTCAGCCGGAACTATCCGAACGTCGCGGCCAACGTGACCAACGCGGATTTCACGGCAAATGCGACCGGTACAAACCCGCGAACCTTGACGGTGGTAAATACGTTCGCCACGCCGACACAGCCGGTGACTGTGCCCGTAGTGCTGAATTCACAAGGGAACGAAGCCAGTCTGACTTTTAGCTTGGCTTATGACACCGCCGTTCTGTCCAATCCGGTCGTGGTTTGCGGAACGGATGCGGGTGCAAGTTGTTCTTTGACGGTGAACGCTAACACTGCGGGTCAGATCGGCGTTTCGGTCGATCCGGCCGCCGGTACGTTTTCTGCGGGTATTCGCGAAGTTATTCGCGTGACCTTTAATACCGCCGCGACCACGGCACCTAATACGCCGGTGAATTTCAGCGATGCGCCCGCCTTGCGTGAAACATCTGACGCGGGAGCGAATCCGCTGCCGACGGCGTATGTCAACGGTTACGTCATCTTTGCGCAAGGCATCGAGGCCGACGTGGCTCCGCGACCTAACGGTAACGGTTCGGTCTCGGCGACGGATGTCAGCCAGATCCGGCGGTTTGCGGTCGGATTGGATACCTTCGACACGCTGAACAACGAATACCAACGTGCCGATTGTGCTCCGTTCGCCACCTTGGGCAATGGTTCGGTGGCGGCCACCGACGTGACCCAGGCGCGGCGTTATCAACTGGGCAGCGACCCGAGCCAACCGGCGGGTGGGCCTAATAGCTCGTCATCGTTCGCGCCGCTGATGAAGACTTCATATGAACTGGTTACGCAAAATATGGCGGCGATCGCGCGCGTCGTTCGGGTGATCAGTGTCAACACTAGTCCCGGCGGAACGGTGACCGTTACATTACAAGCGGATGCCAATGGTGACGAAAACAACTATGGCTTCAGCCTGAACTACAACAATGCCATCCTAACCAATCCGGTGGTAACGATCGGCTCCGGCGCGACCGGCGGAAACGTTTTGTCGAACACGACCACGATGCCGGGCAAGATCGGCTTCTCGGTTGATTTTGGTGGCGCTACGATGCCGTCCGGGTTGGCGCGGCAATTGGTGACGGTGAAATTCAACGTGGCGGTGAACGCTCCGTTAGGACACACACCAGTTACCTTTGGTGACAGTCCCGCTCTGCGCGAGACATCCGATCCGGGCGCTCAAGCGTTGTCCACCAGCTACGAAGACGGCTTCGTAAATATCGAGTCGGGACCGACGGCCGCTTCGGTTTCACTAAGCGGCCGGGTAACGTCGCAAGCTGGATCAGGGGTGCCGAATGCGATCGTGACGTTGACCGATACCAATGGCGCTAATCGTACCGCGCGTACGAACGGATTCGGCCAATATCGTTTCGACTCGGTCGGTTCCGGTCAGACCTATGTGCTGGCGGTCTCGCACAAGCAATACTCGTTCGAACCGCGGGCCCTGACCGTAATGGAGGAGATGACGGAGGTGAATTTCACCCCGAGTCAATAGGGTACGAGGC
>JBDSEC010000486.1:0-5748 GCA_039920205.1 Pyrinomonadaceae bacterium | reverse complement strand
TCCAGCATTGCTTCGACTTTCAATCGAATGGTATCGCGCTCAGAGAGGAGTCGTTCAACCTGCGATTCGAGCCGCGCGTTCTCGGCCGTCATGGTGCCGAGCTCGCGGCGGACCGAGCCGACTTCGGTCTCTAACATCTCTTTTTCGATGCGGAGGGATTTCGTCAATTCGATGGTGCGGTAAATTTTGTCTTCAAGATGCGAGAATTTTTCTAACCCGGATAGTCCGACCATCGTTCGTCTCCCAACTAAGTTGTCTTATTCTTTAAAGTAAAGTTTTGGAATTATGCGCCCGACCGCGCGGTTTAGGCAAGAATAAAGCGGAATGATTCTCGAACAAGTGCAATTAATATTTGGAAGGGGCGAAGAACGAAGTGATCCGTGGCAAAAGCGGCGACAAGATCGCATTCGATATCGAGAGGGTCAAGCGCAATTCTCGCAAACTGGGACAATTTCCGACACAGCTCTGCTGCTGCCCAGTGCGGTGAGGCTTGCCTCACCGTTGAGCCAAAGAACTTGCGGCCGTGCCCGACTCTCCGTCATTCGTATCAGCGTTCCGTCCCTGATCTTCTTAAATCGCGGCGACCGAAATTTCGCCCTAATCCGCGATTTGCTTCGCGAAATCGCTTTCAACAATCTTTGAACAATCTTTGGCGAATCCTTCACTTTTCTACGCCGAACTTCCGGTACTATCCCGCCATTCATAACGGCCGTTCGAACTAGGGCGGGGCCGCAGGCCAGGCGATTCTCGCTCTTTTTCGACATCAACAGTTAAACATCGGCATTGGCCAATTCCCCGGAGGTTAGCAGCAATGAAACTATTCGTCTCCCTGTTCAGGTTCATTACCTTCACGTTCGTCTTCGGCGCCGCCGGGTTGGCTGCCCACGCGCAAGCCATCAATTGCGGCGGTATCGGTGGCGTGATCCGCACGCAAGTCATCTCGATCCCGCAGCATGGCGGCGGAACCGCCTTATCGGGAAAGATCTATGCGCCCAACGCGGCCGCGCAGACGTTGCCGTGTCCGGCGGTCGCGCTGTTGCCGGGTGGGGGCGGCTCACCGATCTCGACCATCGAATGGGCGGCGACGCGGCTGGCCGCGAACGGCTATGTCGTGATCTCGGTCAAACCTGAGCTGCCCAACTCCGTCAATTCGTACGACAACGCCGGACGCAGCGGGATCGATTATCTGGTTTCCGCGTCGAATCCATTTCTGAGCAGCACGAATAGCAGCCAGATCGGGGTCGCCGGTTGGTCGCTGGGTGCCTTTGCGCTGAGCATCACTCAAGAGCAGGACACACGGGTTAAGGCGTACGTCGGATGGGACAACCTGGTCTTGAGCGAGACCGGCGACGCCGGCACGGCGAACTGCATCGGTGCGCCGACCAACGTCCGCACGCCCCGGATCCCGGCGATGGGACAGGCCTCGGACACCTGCAACGACGGGCGATCGGCGGACGCAAAGAAGACGGCGTTTACTCATTGGAAGAACGCCGGGCAACCGTCGATGGAGGTGGTGTTCAAAAACGCGGACCATTTTGACTGGAGCGACACGGGGACCGAAGGCAGTCATGATCTGTTTCATTATTACACTAAGAACTGGTTCGACCGTTGGCTAAAGAACGACACGACCGCGACCACCAGATTGACCGCGCGAACGGTCAACGCGGTGGCGTTGGCCAGTTTGCTGAGCATCAACTTTCGTTCGGCCGTATTTGTTGATGGTTTCAACTGCGGGGATTTTTTGGCTTCTTGCCCGGCGCCGGCGATCCATCGGTCCAAGCTCTTTGATTTTGACGGCGACGGTAAGACCGATATTGCGATATTTCGGCCGTCGTCTGGTGCCTGGTGGATCATCCCGAGTTCCACGAACCAAACCGTCGGCACACAATTCGGCGCGGCTTCCGACCTGATCGCACCTGCCGATTTTGACGGCGATGGCAAGACCGACCTCTCCGTTTTTCGGCCATCCACCGGAAGTTGGTACCGATTGAATAGCAGCAATGGTCAATTCGTCGCGCTCCAATTTGGCGCAGACGGAGACCTGCCGCAGCCAGTTGATCTTGACGGCGACGGAAAGGACGACATAGCGGTTTTTCGCCCGAGCACCGGCGCTTGGTATTGGCTAAACAGTTCCAATGGTCAATTCAACGCGGTCCAATTTGGACAGTCGGGTGATGTGCCGGTAGCGGGTGATTACGACGGAGACTTTAAGAGCGATGTGGCCGTTTATCGTCCTTCGAATGGCGGTTGGTATCGTTTGAACAGCGGCAATGGGCAATTCGTCGCGGTTGGATTCGGCGCGAACGGCGATCTGCCGATAGCGGCGGACTACGATGGCGACAATAAGCAGGACGTTGCGGTGTTCCGTCCCGCGGATGGGGTCTGGTATCGGCTGAACAGCGGTAACGGGCAATTCAACGCCGTGCCCTTTGGCACCAGCGGTGACCGCCCGGCGCCGGGAAATTACGACGGTGATGATCGGTTTGACCAGGCCGTCTACCGTTCCGGGGTGTGGTACCTGAACGGTTCGACCAACGGATTCAATTTTACTTCTTTTGGGCTTGTGGGCGATGTGCCCGCGCCGAGCGCGTTCGTACCGATGTGACGTTCGATTGGTCAGCTATCCGAAGGTCGAATACTACAATTTCGTGTATCGTTCCCAGGTTTTACCCCCGTCCCGAGTTCCAAAGATCTGGGAATAGTGTATGACCCAACTCACGAGAACCCAGCCGCGAGTTGAATCGATAAAATAGATGGCATACGGCCGATCCATCTCTTCAGCATGCGAAACCACATTCCACGTTCGAGCACCGTCGACCGAATGAAGCAGTTTGTTCTCTGACCAACCCCAGCTTGGAATGATCCAGATTTCATTCAAGTTTTCGAATTGAATGTGGGCCAAGCCTATTGACGTGTTTACCACACGCGGCGTCCAAGATGCGCCCGCGTCGTCCGTCACCAAAATTATCCCCGTGAAGTCAAAGACTTTTTCGTTTTCTGCATCACGACGTGGAATAAGACCTTCAGCCGCGATGTACCCATGGTACGGACCTACAAATTCGACCTTGCTGAAATTAATTTTGCTGAACTTCCAGCGATCTAGAAGCGCAACCATTTCACTACCAGCGTTTCGCCAAGTTTTACCGTTATCTTCCGATTGATATACCTGAGCGTCTTTGCCCGTGATCCATACGTTCTGATTGTCGGGCGCACTAATCGAGTTCAGACCTTTGCCCCTAATTTTGGAAGTGCGTGTCCATTTGCTTCCACCGTTTTTCGTTTGAATGACACGTCCGTCGGCACCGACGATCCAACCATTTTCGGAGTCCCGAAACATCATTCTAACCCAACTCTCATCGATCGCAACCGGCAGTCGTTCCCAGTTAGCACCACCATCGCGCGTCCTCAAAACGATCCCGCGTCGACTATTTCTTGAAACGCCCGTTACAAAACCCAATTGTGGTGTGACGAACTTAATGTCGTAGAAAACTGATTGAGGAAGCAAATATCGTTTAGCCCAGGTGACGCCGCCATCCAGCGAGTTCGCGATCACGGCCTGACTTGATCCTTCAATTTCGCCATCACCAATAACCCATACGTCCGACTCATTCTTGGCTACGATCGCATTAAGGTTTAAGTCGCGCACGAAAGGCGAATCACAAGTTTCCCGCCCTTGACCATTTTCCACAGAAGGTGGGTTCAGTCCGGCCATGAATATCGAGCGGGTACCAATTTGCGCCCGCACTACGATCGCGCACCCACACAAACAAGCCGTAGCGCAAAATAAAATTACGAACTGCGCCACAACATTCATATGGTGCCGTTCAAACGAAACGGTGGTTGCTGCTAATTTTGCCAGAAGGCGTAGAGAAATAGGCGTGTGACGCATTGAGAGTAACTCTTAATTTTCCCAACCGGACTTTGAGGCCGACGAATGATAATTGGAAATCATGTCTGAACGAGAACGTCGCAACAGAGATTCATCAAGCAGTGCAGGGGAGCAATTGATTACTCGCAAACCTTAATCCCGACCGTTCGTGATGTAAAGAAACGAGAGTTAAGCTCAAAAAGTTGTGTATGACGGGGGGGGGCAGAAGGTGGCGTGACCGAATGATGGGTGCCCAAGTTTGAACTCTTTAACGCTCCCTAAGGGCGGTAAACTCGATCCGAGGCACAGTCGGTCTGCGTGTTGCTTATAGTTGTTTAGTAGGCTCACCCTCAGTGGCTCCTCCGCCGTAGATAAACGCGTGGACACGTTCTTTTTTCAGCATTCGAAGAACGTCTGATCTGATCTGCTCCTTTTTGGGTGAGGTGAATTCGCGTTCATAGTAGGCCCAACCATCACGCTCTCTGCCGGCATAAACGTAGCGAAGTACGATATGAAGGACATTTGATTCGTAGCGCGGCTCATTGGCATCGTATGCATTTTTTATCTCTTCCTCGATTCCCTTTAAGGAAAACTCGGATAAACTTTGACCAGCGGGGAGATATCTGTCAGCGCGAGCATCGTACCTAAATAGCACATCCACTAGCGGCGAGTCCGAAGCAGAAAGATTGTCAAAGAAGTAAAATGCAGAAACGCGTTTCCATATCTCGTAAACCCCATCGGCATCAGGGTCAACCGCGCGCAATTCACCGTCCACTCCGAAATCCCTGCTATCAAAGACAACGTGGTATTCGGGTGAAAGGCGTATTATCCAGTGGCGCCAATTTCGCTGAGTGGATTGCTCAACAACTAATTGACTCTGCTTTCCACCGAGGAAGGGAAAGAGACCAAAATTTGTGCTGTTACCCGAAGGGTGATAAAGTCCGTCAAACTGCGCAATTTCTTGCGCACCGTGGCGAAGGATCCCATAACTTACATTCGTTCCGATCCCCTCTAAAAGGACTCTCTTGTGTCGCCTATTAACCCTAAACCCAAGGTATTCGAGCGACTCTGAAGTGGTAAAAACGCCTTCCATCGTTACGAGTTGAGCCCTCTCCATTGCTGCCGGTTGGTTGGTCGTCGCCACCGGCTTCGAGACGTTGCGCGCAACAGGCCTTTCGCATGCAACGACAAGCAATAGCATCAAAAGTCCGACATCGCGCCACCTTGTTTCCATGATTCTTTACCTCTTCCACTTGCTAACGCACCGTGTTCACTTACGCGCTAAGCAGGCAAAAAATTTCGAATAACCCGATCGCAGGGTGGTGTAAGGGTTGAGTGCGCTCAGTATTACTTGTTCCCGCGCTCAATATTTCAGCAGATCGAATATCGAAAGACAGAGGCTGAAGACCTACGTCACGCATTAAACCAAATACCAACGGGGTCTACACAATTTTCCACGACGAAATTGCGGTGGTACCAATGCGAACAAGTCTGGCAAAGATCAAGTTCACGATCAAGACCAGACCGATCATCACAGGCAACGACAGTACGGGACTCTCCTTGACCGCGTATCCGCGACCACCCGCCAATACACGGTCAAGCCAGAACATGCTCAAATTGAATACCTGATAGCCAATCACGGCCGACAGTCCGACGGCCACCCAAAATAGTATTGACGATTTCCATTCCCGTCGCCAAACTCGAAATGCAATTACGGCCGCAACTGCAAATGAAACGATCAAGAGAATTGTAATACTCCGAACATTCAGGAGATTTATGAAGTGCGGTGGGGTCATGCCGAGGGCAGACGCGCGTTCGCTAGCACGTCGCACTGAACCTTACCCCAAAGGCTGGACAGAAAACCGGGTCACTTAAGGTGG
>JBDSEC010000485.1:0-5637 GCA_039920205.1 Pyrinomonadaceae bacterium | reverse complement strand
GCGCCAAGTTGCGATAGGCCGCGCTTACGGTATTGGCATGAATCTCATAGCGCCGGGCTAATTCGCGGGTACTAGGTAATCGTTGTCCGGGAGCAAGATCGCCGCTAACGACACCCAAAATGATCTGCGCCGCCAGCTGTTCGCGCAGCGAGACCTCGCCTGACTTTGACAGCCAGATTTTCATAAACGTGCGTCCGCAGCCAGGTCTGACATAGGAATTCAACGATCACCGAACAACGCCATTAGCCTCAGCCAATGAGTAAAAATCGAATAACGGTTCGTGCCGATGAAACTGGGAGCGCGCGCCCCGGGCCGGCGACGATCGCCACGGGCGATCCCGACTACTTTCCCGATTCGAATCCCTCGCTACGAAGGGTCATCATGAATAACATATTCCGAGATCAATCGAAGTGACCGTTCATACCTATAACTTACATTCATATGCCCATCATCGAACTCTTCATGAATAAACGGCACTCCTAGATCATTCAACCGGGAAATCAACACCCGCGCGCCTAGGTCCAACCCGAATTCATCGCGGGTTCCGGCATCGATGAAAAGCAACCGCAGGGACCTTAGAGCCTCAACATGATGCTCGGCCATTCGCACAGGGTCGTGCCTTAACCAGCGCTCCCACACCGCGGATCTGATCTCGCCGGTGATCAGGTCGAAGGGAAATCCGATGCCCAACGGCCCGTTTGGGTCCGGCGAATAACAGCCTGCCATGGCCAAAACATTAAAGGCGCCAAAGTCATCTTTACCCTTTCGCTCGGTCTGCCAAAATCTTTCGAGGAAAGCGGCCGGGTCGCCCTGGTAGGTGCGAACGGCCTTAACGAAATCCATCGGGTAGCAATATTCAAAATAGCAATCGCCACTATGCGAAGCGGCCAGACCAAAAACGTCCGCGTGCCGCATAGCATGGACCAGGGCGCCGTATCCGCCCGAAGATTTACCCATCACCGCGCGCGAATCGCGCACCCCTAACGTGCGAAACGTCGAATCGACCAGAGGAACCAACTCGTCGATCAGGTAGTCTTCGTACCGTCCGGTCGCGGTCGAGTTGAGGTATTGAGAGCCGCCCAACCGCGTAAAACAATCAGGCATGGCGACGATCATATCGCGCACTTCGCCCGCCGCAATCAACCGATCCATCCGCTGCGCTAAATTTGGCCCAAACGCATTATCATTCAGCAGCATGCGGCCGCGTCCGGTAAATCCCGTCAGACAAAAAACCACGGGAAACCGACGCTCAAGTTCCTGATCATAAGCGGGCGGAAGATAGACATTCAGTTCGCGCTCGAAGGGGTCGTTTAAAGGGTTGCCCAGTAGTACTTCACTACGGTGACGCAGCACCTCGACCCGGCCGTTTGTACTCATGGCGCGGAGGATACCATAAGTTTAAATTGCCCGGCCTCACCCTTCGGTCTTCAATTCATCGGGATCGCAGTTTGCATTGGCCCGCCGCCAACGCTTATAAAGGTTTATCGCAAATCAAATGGAAGCACTTTCGCCAACTCTGGCAATTCTAACCGCCATGATCACGCCGGCCTTGTTGATCTCGGCCAGCGGGGCTCTGGTTCTGTCAACTTCGGCGCGTTTGGGCCGGACCGTCGATCGCGTACGCATGTTGGCGGACGAGTTGGAAACGCTGGTCAGCCAAAAGCCGGATGTCGCGATGTATGACGCTCGCTTGGCCGCGGTGTTCAAGCAATTAGACAAGGTCACCACCCGGTCACGTCTGCTACAACGGGCGATGGTATCGTTCTATCGCGGGGTGGCGGCGTTTATTTTGACCAGCATAGCTATCGGAGTGGTCGCGATCATAGGCGGACGCTATAGCTGGATTCCGGTCGGAGTTGGGATCATCGGCGTTACGCTGCTGTTTTACGGCAGTGTTCTGCTAATGCGCGAGGCTCATTTGGCGCGTGTTACGATCAATTTGGAGATGGATTTCATTTGGCGTTTAGCGCGACATTTAGCGCCCCAGGAGTTGGTGGATAAATACACGAAAAAGGTTGAGACGGAATGAACCCCGATCTGGCACACCAACTGGAAACTAGTGAGCCGGGTTTCATTCGTCTGTGGCGTACTGGCGAGTTAGCGCAACGCGTCGTGGCGTTGGAACGCTTGCTGGAAAGCTGTACCGTTTGCCCGCTGGATTGTGGAAATAACCGGGTCGAAAACGAGTTAGCGCGGTGTTATTCCGGGCGGCGGCCGATCGTTTCCTCCTACACGCCGCACTTTGGCGAAGAGCCCGCGCTGGTGGGAACGAATGGGGCCGGTAACATCTTTTTCGGGAACTGCAATCTGCGCTGCGTCTATTGCCAGAACTATCAGATCTCGCAAACACATAAGGAACAGTTGAAGAACGAGATCTCGCACGAGCGTCTGGCGGAAATTATGCTTGAGTTGCAGGCTCGTGGATGTCACAACATAAATTTCGTTTCGCCGACCCATTTCGCGCCGCAGATGGCGCGTGCGATCCTGATCGCCGCCGATCGCGGATTGCGCTTACCGATCGTATACAACACCAACGCCTACGATTCAGTCGAAGTGTTGCGGCTGCTGGACGGCATTGTTGACATTTATCTGCCTGACCTAAAATATGCCGAAGACGATGCCGGGTATCAATTTTCAAAGGTCCCGGAATATACCCGCCACTCTCGGGCAGCCTTGACCGAAATGCATCGTCAAACCGGTTCGGATTTGCAATTCAGCGCGGACGGACTGTTGCGGCGAGGGTTGGTGATCCGGCTCTTAGTGCTACCAAACGACCTGAGCGGCATTCGTGAATCGTTGGAATGGATCCATTCCACATTCGGTGCACAAGTAACGATCTCGTTGATGGCCCAGTACTATGCGACTAACCAGGCGGCGACGAATGATCGCTATGTGCTATTGTCCCGGCGCATTAACGAACGCGAATGGATGCGCGCCGTCGAGGCGGCGACCGAACTAGGAATGGAAGAAGGCTGGATGCAAGAGTTTGATGGCGCGTCCCATTACTACCGCCCAGATTTCACCGACTCGAATACGCCGTTCAAAGACATACGCGATTTCCAATAGACAGGATAATTGATGACCCAAACTAACCTAGCGCCGGGCGCGATGGCACCCGACTTTACGTTGCCGGATGGCGACAACCAACCGTGGAAACTTTCGGACCAGCGCGGCCAGACCGTCGTACTGCTTTTCTATCCCGGCGACGAGACGCCCGTTTGTACCAAGCAACTTTGCTCGCTGCGTGACCATTGGGACGATTACACGGAAACGGGCGCCCAGGTTCTCGGTATCTCGATGAACAGCGTTGAAGAGCATAAGGCATTTGCCGAGAATCGTAAGCTCCCATTGCGCCTGTTGTCAGATAAAGATGGGGCGGTCAGCAAGTTGTACGATGCGGTCTCGTGGTTGCCGGGCCGTTCCGCGCGGGCAGTAGTGGTGGTCGACCCGGCGGGGAAGATCAGCTATCGCAAAGTACAATCACTTAGCCTATTCCGCCCCAAGGACGATGAAGTGTTGGCGGCCATCCGCGCCGCTCAAACGTAATAAGAAATTAGCCACAGACGGCACAGAGGTCACAGAGAGAAATAAGAGACTTGGTGATTGACTTGTTGAGTCATTCTACAATTAGGGAATTTAATACTTGCTTCCTCTCTGTGTTCTCTGTGACCTCTGTGGCTTAGTCCTTTCTTGAACGTACCAAACATCCCTGTTAGAGTTAAGTTATCAAGTTGCGGATGTGTCGTTTTTCTAGAGGTAGTTTATGGCAGATAAGATCAGATGCTCGCGTTGTGGCGAGAAAAAGCAGTCCATCGGGTTCTCGCCGATCCCGACCGAATTGGGCGCACGTATCGGAGCCGAAAGCTGTGCGGAATGTTGGACCGCCTGGCTGGCAAAACAGAACCAATTGATCAACCATTTCGGGTTGGATGTTTCCAATCCCGACACGCACCAATTCCTGTTCGATCAAATGAAATTGTTCTTCTTCAACGAAGGGGTCGAATTGGCTCAGATCGATACGGCCAAAGAGGGTAGCGTGCAGTGGTAGTAGTCCGCACGCCAAACTAATAGAATTTGCTAAAGCGCGGTTCGTGAGAGCATCACGCCGCGCTTTTCGCCTTTGGTAGCCACCCAGGCGACGAAGATCTGTCCCTCGCTGCGCGTTGCCGACGGCGTCGCGCCATCAGCTATCTTTTGTGGTGTCACGGCCGCGTCATCATTTGGTTTCGCCAGGCCGAATTGGATCCCCGTCGCGGCGCCGTCACCGCCTTCCCAAACGCTCAAACTTGCCCCGCTCTTGGCTTCGAAGAAAGGCATGCCGCGTGATGACCCCGCAGCAAATAATTTTCGTGGCGTGAAGGACGATCCATTGTTGGTTGATTCGGACTGGTAAACGCCGATTTCGCCCGCCTCACCCGCCGCGTACCACATCACGCGCAAATGACCATCCGTTCCGGCATCCATCGCCGCGCCCGAAACCGGACAGGCCGCCAGCCGCCAGCCGTCATCGCTAACGATCGCTGGTGGGGCGAAAGTCTGACCGCCATCATTCGACGAAGTCACGGCGATGTGGCGAAAACTGCCGGGCAAAACTTGTCGCCAGCTAACATAGACACGGCCGTCCGCCGCCAAGGCCAGCGACGTCTTGCAGCACGGGCAAACCTGACTGGCGACGCGAACATTCTTGGAAAACGTTTTTCCCCCATCAGCGCTTACCGTGAAAAATACTTCGCGGTTTCCTTCATTATGAATCTTCTTCTGGTCGGCGGGCATCTTCTCGCCCTCGGCCATTTTCATTTCGGGCATGGGGATATCCGGCTGCGGATCGCGGCCGTCTAACCAGGCGGCGTAAACCCGGCCGTCACCACCTACGGCCAACGAGTGCATTCCATGGTCAGCCGGTTTCCCATCGTCATTAAGGCGAAGCGGGGCGGAAAATGTTTGGCCGCCGTCATGCGAGACCGATAGCAATACATCGGTTGCGTGCGTTTCATCCGGCGTCGCCGTGCGCGAGGTCCATATTACATAAAGCGTTCCGTCGGGCGCGACCGCCAAAGACGGCGGATCGCCCCGCCACGCGGTAGCCATGCCCGCGGTCGGATTTACCCGAGTAGGGGGCCGAACCGCAGCGCCGCCCCGATCCAAGCGCGCCACCATTACATCGGCTTTGCCGTTTTGATGGTCGACCCAAGCCAGGAACGCGCCTCCCTCCGGCGCGGGCGCCAGCGTCGGTTCGGCAGCATCGCGGTCGATCGGAGATAACTGAACCGGCGCGGAAAATGATTGATCACTCGCCGTTGACCGCCGGTTGCAAGCCGGCGCGGTCAACGCGAGTAAAAGGCCCAAGATCGCAATCGTACGTTTCATGATTATTGGACCACAGATCAAAAGTTAAGCTTCAGGCCGAATTGGATCTGCCGGGGGTCGCCGGCGGCCGTCGGTCTACCAAACGCCGTCAGCGGCGTAACGCCTGTTCCAAAGACGCTATTCGGTATCTGCAAATTCGATCGGTTGAAAAGATTGAAGCCTTCCGCTAGGGCTTCAATACTAAATCGCTCGGTAATGCGAAACCGCCGGCTCAACCGCATATCGAACGACTCGAAGTCGAAACCCTTTCCGGTGTTTCGCGCAACGCCA
>JBDSEC010000484.1:0-14499 GCA_039920205.1 Pyrinomonadaceae bacterium | reverse complement strand
GCTTTGATACAAAACAATAAGATCGGCGTTGACGCAACGGGGCTGGTTGCCCTGTCGCAGTTTGAAGGTATACAAATTAGCGGGGGATCGACCAATCGCATAATTGGCAATGTGATCTCGGGAAATACCACCGCGATCGGCGCCGGGGCCGGAATTGTCTCGTCTTCTATTGGGACCCGAATTGAGAACAATTTGATCGGACTCGGCATTGATGGCGTCACTGTTATTCCCAACGCGACGGGGATAATTCTCGGCGGCCAAGGAGGCATCATTGGGGGCGAAAATAGCGGTATCGTGACCGTGGGAAATTTCGTCACAGGCAATTTGAACGACCAAGTGCGACTTGAGATCGGACCGGGCGGATTTGGGATCATTCAGGGAAATACCCTCGGGTTGGACCGCCTCGGAGGTGGGAGTTCCGGGACCAAGACCGGGACCGGGTCCGGCGTGGGTGGAACGACCAGTAGCGGGGGCGTCAAGGTGGGTGGTGCGACCCCGGGTGCACGCAATGTGATTTCGGGAAATGATGGTGACGGCATTCAATTGGGGGTGATCAATCTGGGCACCGGAGTTTCCAACGTAGAGATCGTCAACAACTACATTGGCACCGACGCGAATGGAAACGACGCCAACGTTGGAAACGCCGGTAATGGAGTCTATATCGGAAGCTTAGCCGATCTGATCTCTATCCACGACAACCGGATCGCCTATAACGGGTTGCGGGGCGTTCAGATCCCAACTAGCAGCGTCCCGGCCGAATCCGGTTTCAGTGTGGAGATCAGCCGGAACGAGGTATTTAGTAACGGACGAATTGTCTTGCCGGATAACGGCATGAATGTCGATCTGGGAATCCTTGGTCCGACGCCAAATGATTTGGGTGATGCGGATGTAGGCGGAAATGGATTGCAAAACTACCCATTGATCTCTAGCGCAACGACGTCTGGAGGACTGGTCACGATCAGCGGGCAGTTTAACAGTTTGCCCAACAATCGGTATCGGTTGGAGTTTTTTTACTCGGCGAACTGCGTCAACAACATCCCAAATACGATTTCGCAGTTCTTGAGCGCGACCTACGCTTATACGGGCGGGACCGCCGCCAGTGTAACCCCGTTTAGCGTTCAATTCACGATACCGAACGGATTTCCCGTCAGCGCCCAAATACAATCCGTGGCCATAAACAGTCCGTTATTAAAAACCCGATATCGGCCCACGGCCTTGATCAAGCAGAATCTCCCCGAAGTGGAAAATACGTCGGAATATTCGCCGTGCTTCACCTCGAATTAACAAATGAGAATACGTATCCCCAATCTCATCGCCGCCGTTATTACGATTGCCTTGCTAGCAACGATCTCGATAGCCGCGACTTCAACTTCGATCGCTAGGTGTCAATCGCTGGGTAATTTGACCGGTTCGGCTGAGCATCAACTGCAACCAAATCAGTGTTTTGAATATCGCGTTGATCTGGCCGAAGGCACGTTTGTTCGGTTCGCCGCCGAGCAACGGGGCGTCGATCTTAAGCTGGAATTCTTTGACGTAGCGGGCCAGCCGCCGATCAAAGTGGCAGATAGTCCGAATCGAAATCAAGGGTACGAGGGATTCGTTTTTGTAGTGCATAAGAGCGGTGAATATACGCTGCGCGTACGCTGGGTCGAACCCAATGAAACCTATGTGTCCGAAGGTACTTATCGCCTAACTATTGCCGAAAAGCGATCTGCGGTCCCTCCAGACGAAGAATTTATCCGGTCAGTGAACCAGGCCGACACGTTGTTGAACCAAGGCGATGCGGCTGGCCTGACTGGCGCGATCGCGATCTATGGGACGCTTCGGCGTCACGACCGTGATTGGTTAACGTATCGGAACGCGCTGGCATTGTCGGAATACGGGAGGTTGCTGCGGGTCGCCCGGGATAATGAAAAAGCCGTCAATGTCTTTCGTCAAGCGCTGGCGCTAGCCGGTTCGAGCCATCTAAAAGGCGAGGTTTCAAGCGATCTTGGCCTGGCTCTCTATCGTCTTGGGAACTTTCCGGAAAGCGAATCGACCCTCCGCCAAGCTATTCCACTTATTGCCAAATTTGGGAACGCGGACGATCTAGCCCAGGCATACACCCGCCTCACCATCACGCTAACCAAAACCGGAAAGATCGACGAAGCGGTGGATCTGTCCGCCCAGGCCGAAGCGATCGTCGGAGTGCCGGAGTACACGAAGATCACCGTGCTTAACAACCACGGCCTGGCCTACGCGGCGCAGGGAAAGCGGGGCGAGGCCCTGCGATTAATGGAGGGCCTTCCGGCAAGATACGTTGCTTTAAAAAAGCTGGACGACGCAGTTCTCTCGTTGTCCGCCATCGTCGGAATTTATGAATCTTTGAACGATATTGTTAGGGCAAAAGGTTATCTCGATCAGTTGCTCCAGTTGGCGGACAAGACGACCAAGCCGGAAGAAACCCGTTCGATGGTTTTTTATTATTTGGGCCGGTTCGAAGCGGACCCGAACAAGAAGATCGATCATTTCAACCGGGCCCTGACCGAACAGCGATCACTGAACAACCCGGATTTCCAAGGCATCATTTTTAACCAACTCGGGATCGCCCATTACGGGTTGGGGAACCGAAAGAACCGGGCACCCTATCGGACCGCGCTCGAATTCTATGCTAAAGCACAGGCGATCTTTGAACGGAATTTGAATAAGATCGACCTCGCGCAAACACTCAACAATGCCGGCGCCGCTCACTTTGCCTTGGGCGAGGCGGCTCTGGCCGTTGCGGCCTATCGGAAGGCGTTAGTGATCTACAATCAAACCGGTTTCAAGAATGGCGAAGCCGAAACGTTTCACAACTTAATGATGCTTTATGACCAGCCGCGTACGCGGCGAATAGCCATTCTTTACGGCAAACGATCGGTGAACTCATATCAGGAACTCCGCCGCAACATTCAGGACTTAAGCCCATCACTACAATTGTCTTACCTCAAGGGGAATGAAGATACTTACCGCCGGCTGGCAGATATTTTGGTCGCTGCGGGCCGTTTGGTTGAGGCCGAACAAGTTCTGGCGATGCTCAAGGAAAAAGAGAGCTTTGAGTATCTGCGCGGTGACGCCAGTGAGGTGGAGCGTCTTTCGGAGCGGGCGGATCTGACCTCGGACGAATCGGCCGCGCTAAAACGCTACGCCGAGGTTATGGATCAGATCGCAAAAATTGGGAACGAATACGAGGGCCTGAACGAGCGCCTCCGTAAGGGGCAAATACTATCAGTCGAGGAAACGGCCACTCATCTGCGACTTTCGGTGCAACTTGAAGACGCAAACCGGGCTTTCGAAGTATTGTTGCGGCAACTTGCCGAAGAATTTTCGGCCAAACCAAGCGTCGTAAATGAACTTAAGGAAAACGCCGGGCTCCGGGGCGACCTTCGCCGTTGGGGGCCAGGCGTGGTCTTTTTGCATACACTGGTAGGCGAAGACAGATATCGGGTGATCCTAACGACCGCGGCTACGCAAACCGACGCCAAGACCGAGATCAAGGCCGCAGAATTGTCGAAAAAGATCGCGGCTTTTCGGCAAGCGATACAAAATAAAACTGACGTGGCCGCCTTGGGTAAAGAACTCTATGACATTCTGATCAAGCCCATCGAACCGCAGCTTGAAGGCGCCCGCGCCAAGACGATCCTTTGGTCTCTGGATGGAAGTCTCCGTCTGCTTCCGCTACCGGCACTTTGGGACGGCCGCCAATATTTTGGCGAAAAATATCAAAATGTTGTCATCACCTTGGCCAGCCGAACACGTTTGGACCAACGTGCCAGCGCAAAATGGCGAGCCGCCGGATTCGGCGTAACTCAGGCCACAACTATCCGCGATCCCAACAGTAACCGGGCGATCGGGTTTGTCGCTTTACCATTTGTGAAGGATGAACTTACGGCAGTGGTTCACACCGGCCAAGCCGTGAATTCATTCACGGGTGTCCTACCTGGCGAGGTGTTCCTTGATCACGACTTCAGCGCCGATCGATTCAAGACCGAACTAACGAGGGGATTTGGGTTGATCCACATCGCGTCGCACTTTAGTTTGAATCCAGGCAACGCGACCAGGTCGTTTTTGCTACTCGGGGATGGCAACACCTTGAGCGTAGATGAGATCAAGAATTCGCCGCGTTTTCGATTTGACGGCGTGGAACTCCTGACCCTGTCGGCGTGCCAAACGGCCGTTGTGGAAAGCGACGGCACGGGTAAAGAAGTCGAAGGTTTTGGTTACGTGGCCCAAAGAAACGGCGCCCAAGCTATCCTGGCCTCGTTATGGAAAGTGAATGACGAGAGCACCTCCCAATTGATGGCGAACTTTTACCAAATTCGCGAAACGGACGGACTGACGAAAGCCGAAGCACTTCAACGTTCCCAAGTGCGGCTATTGCAAAGCAAAACATTTTCGCATCCGTTTTACTGGTCAGCTTTCGTTATTATTGGGAATTGGCGCTAATTGATCCTCGATTCTAATTTACCGCAAGGGGCAGACCGCTAGAGGTGGATCGATCACCTCCCTACTGCATAACAGCAAGTTTGCGCGGCCAGAATATTAGGTTCCCGAATGCAAGACTTCTTTCACCGAGTTTAACAGGTCCGAAATGTCGAACGGCTTTGACATGGCGCGGTCGGCGCCCAGTAGCTTTGCCATCCGCAGGTCGGTCGCGCCGCTGCCGGAAAGGACGATGATCTTTACGGCGGGAAATTTTTGGCGTAGTTCGACGATCGTCTCGATGCCCTCCTTCTCGGGCATTACCAGGTCCGTGATGATGAGGTCGGTTTGAAAGTGAGCATAGCTAGCGAGACCCTGTTTGCCATCCGCGGCCTCGAGAACCTGGTAGCCGTCCGCAGTCAAAACATCGTGAAGCAAGGAGCGGATCTCCGGGTCGTCGTCAATTATCAAGATCGTTTTCATGAGATATTCAAATGTCCATCCTGTGAGCATGCCTGACCTATCAATCCTACGCTCGACCCGCGAAAAAAGGGGCGATTTGGGCAAGGTAACCTAATTGCCACGTTACCGCAATGTGCGGGACCGCATCTGCAGTTTGAAAGGGTTTGGTCGAGGTGCAATTCGACAAACCTGCCAAAATTAGTTCGGTTAATTGACTTGCCAATTGGCAGCGTCGTATTCTTCTTTTGCGTTGGAAAATTTGGCCCTTCGTTTTCGCTGCCGGCGGACTCCAACGTCTTACTCGTCAATGGCAATGGGAATTCCGCGTTTGCGTCTCCGAACGGGAGTGGTTTGTGCCCGCGACGTCGAGTAAGGATCGCATGCAGGTAGGTTGACGGCGTCCGTCCGGGTCAGTGCGACCCACAGTCGTATGACGGTGGCCTCCACGTCATAGTTTTGGACTTTTCCGTTTATTCTTGTCCCGAGGTCAATTACCGGTGTCGTTAACCAGCGGTGGTTATTTAGTCTTTCTCGCCCTAGTTTTCTTTGCGCACTGGCTGCTGGCCGGAAGCCGCCGGCTACGTGTGCTTTTCCTGCTCCTCGCAAGTTACTACTTTTACGCACTGTGGAATCCGAAATTCCTGATCCTTCTGTTCGCCATCTCGACGGTCGATTTTTTGACCTCGTTGGGAATGGGGCGGAGCGAAAAGCCAGGCGTTCGTAAACTGTTACTCTTCATTTCGATCTTCACGGATCTGGGTGCGTTATTCGTATTTAAGTATTTCAATTTTTTCAGCAATTCCACTGCGAACGTAATGGCCCGGGTCGGACATCCGGTCCAGCCGTTTCTGTTGACCCATATTCTGCTGCCGTTGGGATTGTCTTTCATCACTTTCCGGTCGTTGAGCTACGTCATTGATTGTTACAAGAAGACGATGGAGCCGACCAACCGGTATTTCGATTACCTGGCATTTGTCGCTTTTTTCCCAACGGTCACAGCCGGACCGATCGTGCGGGCGAAAGAGTTACTTCCCCAACTTTCGGCGCGCGCGACGTTTTCCAGCCAGGACGGTTCCCGCGCCATTTTTCTGATCATCATCGGATTGATCAAAAAGATCGCCATCGCGGACTTCATCGGTTTCAACTTGGTCGGTCGCGTGTTCGATTCGCCGGAGTTCTATTCTTCCATCGAAGCCCTGGCGGCGATCTACGGCTACGCCTTGCAGATCTATTGCGATTTTTCCGGCTATACAGATATCGCGATCGGTTCGGCGCTATTGTTGGGTCTAACCATTCCGGACAACTTCAATGCCCCTTATCGCGCCTGGAGTCTGGTCGAATTCTGGCGGCGCTGGCACATCACATTGTCAAAATGGTTGGGTGATTATCTCTACCCCACTTTCGGCGGCATCCGTAAGGGTCGCATCTATCAATACCGCAACATGATCCTGACCATGTTGATCGCGGGTTTGTGGCACGGCGCGGCGTGGACGTTTGTTTTGTGGGGCGGTTGGCATGGATTAGGCATTACGATCAACCATTGGTGGGAACACCGCCGCAAAAGCGCCAAGCGAAAACCACGCAAGCAGTGGTACATCAAGGCCCTGTGCGTCTTCGTAACGTTCCACTTTGTCTGCCTAGGTTGGGTTTTCTTCCGGGCCGGTACGGTCGAGAAGGCGTGGAATTTGTTAAAGCGATTAGGTGCGCGCGACTTTACCGCGGCCAAACTGGCCTACCCGTTGATCGCCGTCATGGTGCTGGGTTTCCTTTCACATTGGATCCCGGAAAATTGGTACGACCGTATCCGCAATGGCTGGGTCTGGTTGCCGTCCCCGGTGCAGGCTTTGTTACTGGTGGGCATCGGTTATGGTCTCTATTACGTGTCCGGAGCTGAGGTGCAGTTTATCTATGGCAACTTCTGATCCGCAAAACGTGAATCCGCCGGCCCCGGCGATGAAACCGTGGCGCGCGTTGATCAGCCGTCCGGCGCAGACCATTCTTTGGGTCGCGCTGTTTATGGTGCTGCCGTTATTTATTCCGGCGCTGGCGAATCGGCTGGCAACGAAGGATCAAACATATCGCGAGATGATCCCGAATCCGCGCGATCTGATCTCGTTCAATGGCAGCGCCAAGGGCCCCGGAGCCGGCGACGTAACTGGCGGCCAAGATCCGGGCCAAAGTGGGGGGCCGGATACCCCCGTCCAAAACCAGACGGATAAAGATATTGAGGACCCCAGCGGATCGCTCGCGCCATTCTACGCCGCCTTAGCCAAGAGCGAAGCCAAACAACCGGGGGCGATCACGCGCATCACCCATTATGGCGATTCTCCGATCACCAACGACGTGATCACGGGTACCGTGCGACATCAGTTGCAGATCGCGTATGGCGATTCCGGTCATGGCTTTATCCTGATCGATCCGCCGTGGGATTCGTATGTGCACCAAGGGATCAACTTCACCTCGAACAAGTGGGATAACGAGAATTTAATGGCGCCGAAAAACGCCCATGGGTTGTTTGGGTTAGGTGGCGCATCATTCCGCGCTGATGGTCCGGGCAAATTCGCGAAGTACGGTCCCGCCGAAGATGGCGACACGGGCAAGGATCTCGCCCACATCGACGTGTACTTTTCGCGGCAAACTGCCGGCGGTGATTTCGGCGTCAGCGTTAACGGCGGCGAACCGCAAACGGTTAATACCGCCGGCAATGAGGGTGAGCCCGGTTTTGCCGAGATCAAAGCCCCGGGCGCCGGTCCCAACACGTTCGAGATCCGCAGCTTGACCGGCAGCATCCGGCTGTTCGGTGCGGTGTTGGAAAACGACAACCCGGGCGTGGTGTACGACAGTCTGGGCGTGATCGGCGCCTATGCCGGGCTGCTGGCGACGACGATGAACGAAGCGCATTGGACCAGCCAGCTTCAGCATCGAAAGCCGAATCTGGTTATAATCAACTACGGGACAAACGAGAGCCAGTACGCGTCGGACGAGCAGATGGCGATCTATGACCGCGATCTGCGCGAGGTGATCCGCCGGATCCGCACCGCGGTGCCTGATTCGGCGATCTTGATCCTATCGCCGATGGATCGCGGAAAGCGCCAAGGCGGACAGATCATCACCCATCCGGCCATTCCGAAGATCGTCGCGATGCAACGGCAGGTAGCGCTTTCGTCTAATTGCGCATTCATGAATATGTTTCAGGCCATGGGCGGTGAAGGTACGATGGCCCGATGGTACGCTAGCAAATTGGTGGGCGGGGATCTGATCCACACCACAGGCAAGGGCGGCGCCATTGTTGGCGACCTGATCTATCAGGCGTTGGCCAATGGCTATCAACGGTACAAGCAACTGCATCCGGCGGCTCTGGCTCCGAGCCCGAAGCAATAGACAATTCGAATTCATTAAAACTAAAAAGGGGAATTTTATGGCATTACCACAACCGGTATTGGATTTTATTAACGAGAGCGCGGAGACCAACGACGTTGCGAAACCGACCAACACTGACGACCTGTTCAAACTGGGCGCGGTCGATAGCTTTTCGCTGGTTGATCTGGTCGCAGTGATCGAAGAGCATTGCGGCGTCAAGGTTCCAGACGGCGATGTAAATCCGGGTAATTTCCAAACCATCGATGCGATCGAGCAGTACGTGGCTCGTCACCAGGGCTAATTCATGAAGGCATATGTACGCGGGACGGGGGCATTTCTGCCCCCGCGCGTGGTTACCAATGAAGAGATCGCGCCGGGCCTCGGAATGAATCCCGAAGATATCTTCAGATCGTCCGGCATCCAACGCCGGCGCTGGGCGGAGCCGGGAACCGCGGTAAGTACGTTAGCCGTTGAGGCGTTACGTTTGGCCTTGGCCGATGCCAAGACTGAACCGGCCGAGATCGATTATCTGATCTTTGGCACGATGACGCCCGACCGTTTTATTCCCGGCACGGGGCCGGCGGTTCTGCAGGCACTCGGGTTGCCCGAGATACCTTGCGTGGATATTCGTCAGGCGTGCTGCAATGCTCTTTACGCGTTGCAGTTGGCCCAGGCGTTGATCGCATCTGGCACCGCGCGCCGCGTGGCGATCTGTTTGGCTGAGGTTCAATCGGCATTTCTGGATCTTTCACCTACCTCGGGCACGCTTTCGATGCTCTTCGGTGACGGAGCGTCGGCGCTGATCGTCGGCGGCGAAGACGAAAATACGAAGGGTGGTTATGAGATCCTTGATGTCTTTCTTTCCACGAATGGAGCCTATGTCGATGACCTGGGGATCCGTTGTCCCGGCACGAGTGTTGGTACCGCGCAGAACCATCCACCCGCCGAATTCGCGGTCGATTTTTCGCCTCGCATGAACGGTCAATCCGTGATACTTCAAGCCACGCGCCGCATCGTCGCCGCGTGTAAAACGGTTCTGGAGCGCAATCTGTTGACGGTTGCGGAGGTAGGCTGGATCGTCCCGCATCAAGCGAACACCAACCTGCTGCAACAAGTAGCAAAAAAATTAGGTTTCACTGCCGAAGATCGAGTGGTCAACACCTTGGCGGATTACGGCAACACCTCGTCGGCATCAATGGGAATCGCGTTAGATACGTTGCATCGCACTGGCGCGGTTGAGGAAAACGTGTTCCTTTTATTGCCCGCATTTGGCGCCGGATTTACTTGGGGCGCCGGGTTGCTCCGTAAGACCTACGTGCCCTGCAACCAATTCTTGAGCACTTTTGACTGATCCAACTCTGGGTGAGGCAACCTATGTCCGCCAACTAACTTCCCAACGACCATGAAAATCTTCTATTTTGTTTTCGCTCTCGCTTTGGTAGCGGGCCTCTGTGCCACAACCCGGGCACAAGTCTGCGGCGGTTTCTACGTCAAATTATCGATCCACGACGAAGATTCAAGACCGGTTAAGACGTCCTCGATCGCGATCGTGCCCTTGGTCAAAGATGAACTGAATGGAAAGAAGTTCGAAGTGGCAGATGGGCCATCCGGAACCGCTGAAATGAAATTGCTCGAAGGCCAAGTGATTCTCGAGAAGTATAAGCTGGTGATCAGCGCGCCAGGCTTTGCCGATACTGAAAAGATCGTCCAATTCCCTCACTGCAAACGGATCTGGTACGACGTACTGATGCTTAGGCCTGGCGTAAAGCGAACGCGGGTGAGCGGTCAGGTCACGAGCGAGAATGAACCGCAGCTATACGGGTCCCACGTCATTTTCACCGGCGCTGACAAAGTCGAGCGAGCGACCGAATCCGATTTCGAAGGTAATTATGAGATCAAGCTAATCCCGGGCGAGTATGCCGTCACGGTGAAGGCGACGAATCACGATCCATACCAATTGGATCGATTCATTGTGCCATCAGATGGCGAGGCGCAATTGGATGTACGGTTACAAACAACGGAAGTCTCGTCGGTGCCTTCATTTCTACAGATAGACCCGGCCGCCCCTCTTCCAGCCGGGTTCAGCCTGCTTTCCGCGCTTCGCGGCGATTTGCCCCGTCGTTAACGACGGGGCTCGTCACCAATTAAATCAAAGGGCGTTTCAACGTCCTTAGCAGGTCTGGCTTTAGCCCGTTGACCCGACAAGGACGGTTGCTAAGGTCCCTACCAACGGTATGTCGAAAACGCCCATTGTGTATCGATTGACCTCTTCAGCGCAATAATCAAAAGTCAGCGCATAGGTTCTAACGTGAACTATAAATTGCACCTAACTGATTACTGCTTATAGATAAATCACTACCTGCCGATTGTCATTCCGGTCCAGACCCCGAACTCTGTGCGGGTGCGCGCATGCGGAGGATTCAGCGGTGGATTCAGCACAGAAAAACAACCTTTGTCGCTGAGACATCAACGCACCCTTTTAATTGTGTATTGCCCGCCAAATTTGTCCGGCAAAACTTACGCACGACGCCGTCCCGCTCCTAGATATACATTCCATAATTTCGAGACGAATCGGCATCATGACAAAACCTTTTACTTTAGTCATTGCGTTTGTATTGTTGGCGCTATCATGTGGCACGGCTTCGGCTCAGCTATGTGGCTCCTATGGCGTAACGCTGGCCATACATGATTCAACCTTGCTGCCGGTGACGGCCTACGCAATCAAGATCGAACCGCTAGGGAAGGACGAACTGGGCGGTGCGTTGTTCAAGCCCGGCGAGAACGAAGCGGGAACCGCTGAATTGAAACTTCCCGAAGGCCGCCAAGTGAGTGACGCATATCGAGTCACGATCTCCGCCGCCGGATTTCAACCGGCAGTGAAAATATTTCGATTCCCGCACTGCGTCTGGCTTATTTATGACGTTCAATTGCTTAGACCCGGCCAACCGAAGGATCTGGTCACCGGGAAATTCACCGACGATACCGGCACCGCGGTTCCGTTTGCCGGGGCGACATTCATCGCCGCCGATAAAACCGAGCGTTTCGTGAACGCCGATTCAAAGGGCATTTTCGAGATCAAACTCGCTCCTGGGGTATATACGGTGGAGACAGCTATTGGGTATCACCACATTACGCGAGTTGAAAATTTTATGGTCCCGCCGAGCGGCCCGGCTAAGTTGGATCTGAAGCTAAAAAAGCACAACTACAATGAAGACAAGCAAGTGATCCTTCAAACTGCGCCGTCAGTTAATTGACCAAATAAACGCCTAATCGGCCCGCCCCTCGTTTCCATGCACTCAAAGCTCGGCAAATTTTGGCCGCATTCGCGTCCCGCAAGCGTACCCAAAGTTAACGCCAGGTAAATGGCATAACGGCAGCCGCTGCGGTCGCGTAAGCCGCGATACCGTTACAAGTTGGGCAACACTTCGTCGGGACTATTACATCTAGACTATCGGACGGATTTCGAAAGTGCTTTAAAAATCGATGTCTGGGCTCATTTTGCCCCTTTACGAGCCAATTTTGCCTAATGGCATTTCGCCATTTTGGTTTGCAACGGATACCAATGTGCTAAATTGATGCTTATGAATCACTTCCGTGCCCTTAATAGGATCTTTGTTGGCTTCATTCTGATCTCGATCGGATTAAGCGGGACTGCGGCCCGGGTCAATGCCAAGGGGATCGAAAATGCCGCGAATCTGGCGCCATTCTTCAGAAAGCTTGATGCGCTAAAGCGTAAGATGGTGGTTGAACCAGTTCGTATTGCGCATTTTGGCGATTCTCACGTTGCCGCCGATATTCTCACCGCGGATATTCGTCACCGCTTCCAAGCCGATTTTGGGGACGGTGGTAACGGCTACATGATCGCGCGCAATCCCTTCAGCACTCCGCGCCGGGGCGTGACCAGCGGCACCTCGTCCGGCTGGACCATAAACGGCATCGGGAAGGGCGCCGGCAACGATGGTGCCTACGGTATGGCCGGCATCAGCATGTCCACCGACAGCGCCAACGAAAAGATGTGGCTCGAAAGCAACACGAACCATTTTGAAGTGTATGTGTTAAAGGGACCGGGTGGGGGAAAGATCAATATCACGCTGGATGGGGCAAGTTATTTGGACGGACCGATGAGCCTGCAAGCGGCGACGCCGACCGTCGAAATGGTGCCGATCGATTCGCCTATGATGGCGAACCATCGGATAGAGATCGTCACCTTGTCCAAGGGACAAACCCGTATCCTGGGGATCGCGTCCGAACAGATCACCAATGGATCAGGCATTTGTTACGACGTGTTGGGGATCAACGGCGCCCGGGTGTCTCGTATCTCGGGCTGGAATCAAAAGGTGCTGGTCGATACGATGAAATACCGGCTGCCTGATCTGATCATCGTCGCCTATGGCACGAACGAAGTGACGGACAAGGACTGGACCATCGAATCGTATGCCAAAATGATGGCCGGCATCATTAAGATGTTCAAGGCCGCGGCCCCCGGCGCCTCGGTCATTGTCTTTGGCCCCCCCGACCGGGCCGATAATGATGATGCAACTACCCGGATGCCGGCGATGCTGGAAGCTCAGCGTCGAGCGGCCAAAGAAGCGGGCGCCGCCTTTTGGTGCTCGTTCGACGCGATGGGTGGCCCCGGATCAATGGACACTTGGATTACGCAGGGGTTAGGTCAAGGTGACCATGTTCACTTGACCAGCGCCGGTTACCAGCGGATCGGCGACATGTTCTATGACGATATTTCCGCGGCGTTCAAAGAGTGGAAGTCGCATAACACTAACACCCGCACCCGCCGCGCCGAATAGCCCGGTCGAAGCAAAGCAAAAAGGCCGGCATCCAACTCAACGTTGGGTGCCGGCCTTTTTCATAATCGTTTGTAACTAGTAACGGCTGTTCGACATGATCGGAACACCGCGCATCAGGTTCAGATCCGCGCTTGAAAGCGTCTTACCGGGTGCGGTCACCGGACCAGTACGCTTGATCTTCTGCCCACCGGCACGTTGGTAAGTTTCCATCAGATCGCGGAAGAACAAAGACCCCAACCGATAGTAACCGTTCACCGTAAGGTGCACGTGATCCGGTTGCGCTAAACCTTTGCTGAACCAGGCGGTCATGGAACCGGCGCCGCCCATCGCTTCGCACGCGCTCCAATAGGCCGCTCCGGCCTTAAGTGCCGCACGACGTTGGGCGTCGATCATCGCGGACATACGCCGTACCGATGACCATCCCCCGTTACCGGCTACGGCCCGGTCCGGCGGTCCCATTATCAAAACCGAAGCCTGCGGCGCGGCCGCCCGGCAACGGGTAACGATATCCTCGAACAATCTTTCGTATGAATCTACGGTCCAGTCGTTGTCGGTGACTTCGTTCGTGCCATAGGCCAAAACGATCAGATCCGGAATGCGTTGGCCAACGGAACGAACAAAAGAGTCCGAATTGGCAATTTCCTGCATTTTCTTAGCGCGGGCACCATTGACGCCAAGTTGCTGGTAAACGATCGCTTCGCTGCCATGCGCGGTCGGCTGCATCGCCGCCTGTTTCGGATTGCCCGTCAGAGAGAATTCCGACTGCAAGCTCCGGCGAACGGATCCGGTAAAAAGATCGGCCTTGGTGTGCGAATCACCGTACTGCATGATCACCACCGGCCGAGTAGCATTACGGGTCTCGATCGCGGCTAAACGGCGAAAGAACGAATTGAGCGCGTTAGGATTGATGATCGGGGAATTTCCCCGTAATTCAACGATCGGTTTGACTAAGCTATCTGATTGCGCTTTCGCTACTTGTACCGTCGAAATAAGGATCGAAAAAATTACCAATAGTGTGTAAAACGTGTATTTTCTAGTCATAAATATCAATATTCCTCAACTGACCACATCAGCGGGCAGACGCATTCCCATCATAGGAATTATTAAGTGTCCGACAATTAATGTTTGGGAATCCGCGGAGGGACCAACGCAAACTAGCCGCTGATGTGAAGGCGATTACTTTCCACCTTGGGTACAGAGTTTACCACACCAGCCGAATCGCGCCAAACGGCCCGAGCCGTCCAAAACCGCCGATCTGTTGTGCGTCGTTAAATCCCGTTGGTCAATTCAGGCCCACCTTTCTCAATATTTTCGACCCAGAAAACCACCCAAATTCTCTTTGAATGTTCGAGATTCGCAGTAAAAGTGCCTATTTGGGTGACAGCTACTGACTACTGTCTACTGTCTACTGTCTACTTCCCTTTAGTGCGAATTC
>JBDSEC010000483.1:0-5627 GCA_039920205.1 Pyrinomonadaceae bacterium | reverse complement strand
AACGTTCGGCTGATAAAGCGGCGCGACCAGACCTTTGTGTTTTGTAAATTTATCCATTTTCCTTAAACTTCCAATTTCTCACGTCAACAAAACGTCCTTCGATTGCCGCCGCCGCCGCCATTGACGGGCTGACGAGATGCGTCCGTCCGCCGCGACCCTGACGACCTTCGAAGTTACGGTTGCTGGTTGAAGCGCAACGCTCGCCTTCCTGCAAAATGTCTTCGTTCATCGCTAGGCACATCGAACAACCAGCATCGCGCCATTCGAATCCGGCATCGACGAAAGTCTGGGCCAAACCCTCGGCTTCAGCCTGGGCCTTGATCTGCATCGATCCCGGCACCACCATCGCGTTAACGCCAGCACTGACGTGGTATCCGCGAGCGACGTGCGCGGCTTCGCGCAGATCTTCGATCCGCGCGTTGGTGCACGATCCGATAAAGGCGCGGTCAATGGCAATTTCGTCGATCTTTTGCGCGGGCTCTAGTCCCATGTATTCCAAAGCGCGTTCATATGCTTGCCGCCGATTGTCGTCGTCCGAACCTAACGGGTCCGGGACTGATTCGGTGATCTTGACCGACATTTCCGGCGACGTACCCCAGGTAACATAGGGTTCCAAATTGGCGGCGTTGACCTCTATTGTCCGGTCGAAGACGGCGCCGTCATCACCCGGCAATTCGTTCCAACGCTCGACCGAACGATCCCAATCGTTGCCCGCCGGCACGAAGGGCCGATTCTTCAAGTAAGCGAACGTTGTCTCGTCCGGAGCGATCAAACCCGCGCGCGCACCCGCTTCAATGCTCATGTTGCAGACGGTCATGCGGCCTTCCATCGAAAGCCCGCGGATGGCAGAGCCCGCGTATTCCATCACGTAGCCCGTACCCCCGCCGGTGCCGATCTGGTTGATGATCCCCAAGATCAGATCCTTGGCCGTCACGCCGAACGGCAATTCCCCGTCTACCTTGATCAACAGATTCTTCGCCTTTTGCTGCTGCAAACTCTGCGTGGCCAGGACGTGCTCGACTTCGCTGGTGCCGATGCCAAACGCCAGCGCGCCGAATGCTCCATGCGTGGCGGTGTGCGAATCGCCGCACACGATGGTCATGCCCGGATGGGTCAAACCCTGCTCTGGTCCAAAGACATGGATTATGCCCTGTTCGACGCTGCCCAGATCGTAAAGTTTGATGCCGAACTCAGCACAGTTCCGCCGCAACGCTTCGACCTGTTGGGCAGCGATCGGATCGTTAAACGGCAAATGGCGATTGATCGTCGGAATGGCGTGATCGACCGTGGCAAAGGTGCGGTCGGGGCGGCGGACCTTTCGGTTGGCCAGTCTCAATCCATCAAAGGCCTGTGGTGAAGTGACCTCGTGGATCAGATGCAAGTCTAGGTAAATAAGCGCGGGTTGGCCGGGCTCGTCATGGACCAGATGCGCGTCCCAGATCTTGTCGTACAACGTTCGCATGCTTAAACCGCGTGATAGGCGTGACTCATATTTTCGACTTCCACAGCGTACTGCGCTACCAGATCGCCGATCTCGCTAGTTGAAGCGATGTCGAATCGATCCGGAGCGGCGATGTCCGCCGTACGATAGCCTTCGTCCAAAACCCGCTGGATCGCATCGTCGATCGCGCGCGCGGCCGGTTCGTTCTTCGCCGTGTAGCGCAACAGCAATCCCATGGAAGCGATCGCACCCAGGGGATTCGCTTTTCCTTGACCCGCGATATCCGGGGCCGAGCCATGAACGGGTTCGAACAGGTCGATCGCGCCGCCGATGGTAGCCGAAGCCAACATTCCCAACGACCCGGTCAGCACCGCAGCCTCGTCCGATAAAATATCACCAAAAAGATTTTCCGTCAGGATCACATCGAAACGCGCCGGGTTGGTCACCAACAGCATGGCACAAGAATCGACGAATTGATGATCGAGCTTTACGTCCGGGTAATCGCGCCCGACCCGGGTCACCGTCTCGCGCCACAACTGCGAGGTTTCGAGCACATTGGCCTTGTCAACCGAGGTAACTTTCTTTCGCCGCGCGCGCGCGGATTCGAAAGCAACGCGCGCGACCCTTTCGATCTCCGGCGCAGAGTACCGCATTGTGTTGTGCGCCTCCGAGCGATCCGTATTAAATCCCCGCGGTTCGCCGAAATACAGCCCACCTAACAATTCACGCACGATCAACAGGTCCGTGCCGGCAAAAACCTCTTCGCGCAAAGGTGACGATGTCACCAACGCCGGAAAGGCCTTCGCCGGACGCAGATTAGCGAATCCGCCCAGCGCCTGACGCAACTGCAGCAAACCCTTTTCGGGCCGTTTTTCCGGCGGCAATTGGTCGAATTCCGGCGAACCAACCGCACCCAAGAAGACCGCGTCACTCATCAGACATGCTTGCCGGGTCACTTTGGGAAATGGCGAGCTCGTTTCGCGAATGGCGGCGCCGCCGATCAATTGTTCATTGGTCTGGATGGTGAGGTCATAGGCGCCGGCCACTTCGGTCAATACCTTGACCGCTTCGCGCGTTACTTCCGGACCGATGCCATCGCCGGGCAAAATGGTGATGTTCATGGATAAAGCAACTGGCTGATGAAATTCGAGGTCGACCAAATTTATTGATTCATTGGGTCATTGATTCATTGGGTCGCAAATTGAGTCGACTTTCGTATCAGCCATTCAACGAATCATCCAATGACTCAATCGCCCAATGAATCAATTCCTTTACGCCGCCGCGGCCGTCGCGTTCGGAATAATGGCTAGCAGATCCTGTTCGTAAATATTCTTTTTCCGGTCGGCCAGGGCCGTGAAGCGCGAATAGATATCCGCGATCGCTGCCGCGTCAAAGTTATAGCCCAACTCTTCATAGCGCGAAAGCAAGGCGTGACGGCCGGAATGTTTGCCCAACACGATGTCGTTCTTGGGTACACCGACTGATTCGGGCGTCATGATCTCGTAGCACAACGGGTTGCTCAGGACCCCATGCTGGTGAATGCCAGCTTCGTGGGCAAACGCATTTCGTCCAACGATTGCCTTGTTCGGTTGAACTCCGAAACTGACGATGGACGAGAGCAGTTGGCTGGCCGGGTACAATTGCGTCGTGTCGATGCTATTCGCATAGGGCATTTTGTCGGAACGCACCACACAGGCCATGACCAACTCCTCCAATGAAGCATTACCCGCACGTTCGCCGATACCATTGATGGTGCATTCGACCTGGCGCGCGCCCGCGTCGATCGCCGCCAAACTGTTCGCTACCGCCAGGCCTAGGTCGTTGTGACAATGAACGCTGATCGTCACGGGTTTGTCACCAACTACGTCATCCTTGATCTTCTTTACTAAGGCGTGAAATTCGGTCGGCAGCGTGTATCCGACCGTATCCGGGATGTTTAGTATAGTCGCACCTTCCTCAATGGCGAGGGACATTATCTCGCAAAGAAAATCCACATCGCTACGGGTAGCGTCTTCGGCGGAAAACTCGATCTCATCAACCAGAGTGCGGGCCAGACGGATCGCGTTGCGCGTCATCGCCAAGACCTCGGCCCGCGTTTTCTTAAGTTTGTATTCCAAATGAATATCGGACGTAGCGACAAACGTATGAATGCGTTTGTGTTTGGCGCTTTTCAATGCGTCCGCCGCCTTCAATACATCTTCTTCCACGGTCCGGCAAAGCGCCGCGATCGTCGCCTGCTCACACGTTTCCGAAACCGCTTGCACCGACCGAAAGTCGCCCTCCGACGCGATGGGAAAACCGGCTTCGATCACATCCACGCCCAACCGCTCCAATTGGCGCGCCATCATGATCTTCTCTTCCAGGTGCATCGAACACCCGGGCGATTGTTCACCGTCACGCAGAGTCGTGTCGAAAATATGAATCTTTTGGGCCGCCATTTTTACTCCCTATCGATGTTGAAAGCTGGAACAACCAGTAGGAGGGGAATGTTAGGGTGCAGCCATATGATAAGTCAAGATTATATCCAATGCCATATAATAGCAAATTTTTATATAATAATAAGCCGTTCGCCCTACCCTTTGCGCCCAGATCGCGCGTACCAGGGCGGGGAGTGGCGGCGGAATCCAAAGTGCGCTCGGTCTGCGTATCTCGTTACATTGGATAATTGGTCTAAACCGTAAGACGAAATGGAGAATTACTATGAGTGACGAACAAACTACGGCGATTATTGAACAGGCATATGAGAACTTTAAGAACGGCAACGTTCCGGACCTATTGGCCTTATTTGCGGCGGATGCAACTTGGGTTTATCCCGACATTGCCGGTGTAGCGTTTAGCGGCAACCGGACCGGACGCGAGCTGATCGGGGAATTCTTTGCGAGTTTGAACGACGCTGCGGAATCCCTAAAATTCGATCCGCAGGTATTTACCGCCACCGGCGCAAAGGTCATTGCGCAAGGGAGTTACACTTTTCGCACGCGGGATGGCGACCGTGAATACACGTGCGATTTCGCGCATTTTTTTGAAGTGGCGAATGGCGAGATCCGGGCCTTTCAGGAATACACCGACACCGCCGCGGTATTGCAAGCGTATCAGAAAGCCGCGGTCGTTTAAGCCAACAAATGCAACGAGAGCACTCTCGCGTTAGCGGAAGTGCCCTCACCGATCTGCGATCGGTTATTGCGGTTTGTAAGCCGCCGGTATCGGCAGGTCCCCTCCCAGGCCGAACGATGACGCCATCAAACTTCCGTTCGAGCTAAGCAGGATGTACCACACCCCGCTACGATAGATCGCGATGTCGTCACGGTCATCGCCATCGTAATCGCCCGGGACTGGAATATCTGAAGCCACGCCCCAAGTCGCGGATTGAAGGTTGCCGTCCGAGCTTCGCCGGATGTACCAACCGCCGTTCGACGGACGGAACACCGCCAGATCTGTTTTGCCATCGCCGTCGTAATCGGCGGGAATGGGCCGGTCGCCGTTTAGACCCCACGAAACGGTCTGTTCTCCGCCCCCGGCTGGCAGCACCAACCACTGCCCGGTTGTCGGTCGAAACACCGCAAAATCGTTGCGCCCGTCGCCGTTGTAATCACCCGGAACCAATTGATCACCCGCGGAGCCATACGCTTGCGCGTGGAAAGACCCATTCGAACTGAATAAAAAGTACCAAACCGTCTGCGACGGACGGTAAACCGCTAGGTCGGTTTTACGGTCGCCATCGTAATCGCCTGTTACTGGAAGATCACCGGGCAATCCGAATACCTCAGACCTAACGGTGTTATTACCACTGTTCAAGATGAAAAACATGCGGTCGGCGTCGCGCCACACGGCTAGGTCGGTCCGGCCATCGCCGTCATAATCGCCCGGCACCGGTCGGTCCGCGGCAGTGCCAAAACCGGCGCCTGAAACGCACCGGAAAAGCTGCTCAAGTAATACCAATTCCCGTTGCGGTATAGCGAAATGTCGGTCTTAAGGTCGCCATCAAAATCGGCAATGGCGCTGCGGGGGATCACTCCGGTTACGTTTACCAACCGCCGAACGGTGTGAGTGGTGCCAAAGCCGTTGCAGACATAAAGCTCGCCGTTTTCGTCCTCGCCGAACGAGGAAACGCCCGTGCCGGCCATCGCAACGATCGTTGATACTCCGCCGTTCAAATTAAAGATCTCACCGGTGCAATAATCTGCGT